>DASXQC010000689.1:0-1702 GCA_036493235.1 Reyranella sp. | reverse complement strand
CATGGAAAAACGCAAGCTCGGCAAGTCGGGCCTCGAATTCGCCCCCATCGCCTTCGGCGGCAACGTGTTCGGCTGGACGGCCGACGAAGCCACCTCGCACAAGCTGCTCGACGCCTTCGTCGATGCCGGCTTCTCGTTCGTCGACACCGCCGACGTCTATTCGCGCTGGGTGCCGGGCCACAAGGGCGGCGAGTCGGAGGCCATCATCGGCACCTGGCTGAAGAAGAACCCGGCCAAGCGCGACAAGGTCCAGATCGCCACCAAGTGCGGCATGGTGCCGGCCGATGGCGCGCTGAAGCGCGACCACATCAAGTGGTCGGTCGACGAATCGCTGAAGCGCATGAACACCGACCGCATCGACCTGTTCCAGTCGCACAAGGACGACAAGGCGACGCCGCTCGAGGAGACGCTGTCGACCTATGGCGAGCTGGTGAAGGCGGGCAAGCTCCGCTTCATCGGCGCCTCGAACTACGACGCGCCGCGGCTCGCCGAGGCGGCCAAGATCTCCAAGGAGAAGGGCCTGCCGCGCTATGAGAGCCTGCAGCCGCATTACAATCTGATGGAGCGCGGCCTGTTCGAGGGCGATCTCGAGAACGAGTGCCTGAAGGAGGGGATCGGCGTGATCCCATACTACTCGCTGGCCTCGGGCTTCCTGAGCGGCAAGTATCGCGCCGAATCGGACGTCGGCAACGCCCAGCGCGGCGCCGGCGTGAAGAAGTACATCAGCCCCAAGGGCATGGGCGTGCTGAAGGCCCTCGATGACGCGGCGAAGAAGCACAACTCCAACCCGACCCAGATCACGCTGGCCTGGCTGATGCAGCGCAAGGCGATCACCGCGCCGATCGTTTCGGCGACCAGCCTGCAGCAGCTCAAGGACCTGACCGCGTCGCCAAATGTGAAGCTCGACGCCGCCGATGTCACCGCCATCGACAAGGCCAGCGCGCCGTAGTCATTGGACCGCGCCACTCCAGTGGCGCTCATCCTCCTGATGCGCCACTGGAGTGGCGCGATCCGCTGAAAGAGGGCTCATGCTGATCTTCCGCCAGCTCTTTGACCCGACGTCGTCGACCTATACCTACCTGCTGGGTTGCTCGGTCACCAGGGAAGCGGTGCTGATCGACCCAGTGTTCGAGCAGGTGAGGCGCGACGCCGCCCTGATCGCGGAACTGGGCCTGGACCTCAAGTGGTCGCTGGAGACGCATGTCCATGCCGACCACGTGACCGGCGCCTGGCTGCTGAAGCAGCGCGAGGGTTGCCAGATTGCACTCTCGGAGGCGAGCGGTGCCCTGGGTGCCGACTGCCTGCTGAAGGACGGCGACCGTATCGAGTTCGGCCGCCGTTCACTCGAGGTGCGGGCGACGCCGGGCCATACCAGTGGCTGCCTGACCTACGTGCTCGACGACGAGAGCATGGCATTCACCGGCGACTGCATCATGATCCGCGGCTCAGGCCGCACCGACTTCCAGCAGGGCGACCCGCGCGCGCTCTACCGCTCCGTGCGCAGCCGCATCTTCTGCCTGCCGGAGGCCTGCCTGCTCTATCCGGCGCACGACTATCGCGGCCTGACCGCGACCAGCGTCGCCGAGGAGAAGAAGTACAATCCGCGGCTCGGCGGCGACGCCGGCGAGAGCGACTATGTCGGCTACATGAAGAACCTCGACCTCGCGCATCCCAAGAAGATCGACGAGGCGGTGCCGGCCAA
>DASXQC010000688.1:0-2350 GCA_036493235.1 Reyranella sp. | reverse complement strand
CAGGTTGACGGTGCGCGCCATCCGGAAGGTGTCGTCATAGACGCCCGGCGCCGGACCCTTCGCCAGCGCGCCGAGGTCGGCCATCAGGTCCTCGCCGCCCCACGAATGGCCGATCAGGCGCGCGTGCTTCGCCGGCGCCGCGGTGAGCGCCAGGATTGCGGCCGCGCTCTCGGTGGCGATGGTGAGTATCTTCGTGGCGCCGGCCTCGATTCCCTCGCGTGCCTCCAACGCGTCCAGATAGGTGGCGAGCAGGTCGATATCGCGCTGGCCGACGCACTTGGGAAACACGATGCCGTCAGGCCTGCCCTGGATGACGACGGCGAGGTCACCGAGCGTCAGGCCAGTGTCGAGCGCGTTCACTCGGACGTAGAGCTTCGGGCCCGCCCGGTTGGCGGCGCGCAGATAGTCGAGCGCCATCTGCCGCGCGACGGGCTTGCGGTCGGTCGCGACCGAATCCTCCAGGTCGAGGATCAGTGCATCGGGACCCGACAGCGGGCCCTTGGCGAGCTTGCGCTCCGAATCGGCGGGGACGAACAGGAAGGAACGCATGGCGGAGAAATCCAGGCTCGTTGATCGAGCCTTACGATATAGCCGGGCAGGCCAACTTACGTCCCAGGTAATCGACCGCTTTGTGCTGCCGCCTTAGCTTCCGCGGCATGGAAAGACGAGATCTGTTCCGAGCAGTCCTCGCCATCGGTAGCGCCCCGGCGCTGTCCGGACCCACGCGGGCCGAGCCCCAGCCTCAAAGGAGAAGAGCGATGAGCACCGTCAACGAAGTCGTCGTGCGTTACCTCGCGGCCTGGAACGAGCGCGAGCCCAAGAAGCGGCGCGAGCTGGTGGCCAAGACCTGGACCGACGACGGCACCTACGTCGATGCCGCGCGCGACGGCAAGGGCCACGACAGCCTCGACGCCATGATCGCGACCGCGCAGGGCCACTTCCCGGGCTACCGCCTCAACCTGGCGAGCGGCATCGAGGTGCATCACGACTATCTGCGCTTCAGCTGGGCGGCCGGTGGCACGGCGGATGCGCCGCTGTTCATCAAGGGTACCGACTTCGTGGTCCTCGACGGCGACGGTCGCATCAAGTCGGTCGTCGGCTTCACCGACGCCGCCCCAGCGCGCGCCTGAGAGGAGAGCCGCCATGAACAGGAGAAGCGTGGCAACACTCGCTACTGTGGCGGCCGCCGCGGTCGTCGGAGCGGCCGGGGCGCGGGCTGACGTGAAGGCGGTACGTCGGCCGTCGTTCGTCGAGACTGACGACGGCGCCAGTCTGTTCTACCTCGATTGGGGCACCGGCAAGCCGGTGCTCTTCACCCACGCCTGGGCGCTCAATGCCGACATTTGGGAGTACCAGCTCACCGAGCTGGTCGACCAGGGCCTGCGCTGCATCGCCTACGACCGGCGCGGCCATGGACGCTCGAGCGATCCCGGCTGCGGCTACGACTACGACCGGCTGGCCGACGATCTGGCGGCGGTGATCGACCGGCTCGATCTGCATGACGTCACGCTGGTCGGCTTCTCGATGGGCAACGGCGAGGCGGTCCGTTACCTGTCGCGCCACGGCAGCAGCCGGGTCGCGCGGCTGGTGATGGTAAGCTCGATCCCGCCGCAGTCCGGTGGCAACTTCGACGCCTTCATCGCGGCCCTGAAGCAGGATCGCCCCGACCTTCTTCGCCAAGGGCGTCACGGCCTTCACGGGTGGCCATCCTTCGGTATCACCGGCGATGACCGGCTGGGTGGTCGCTCAGTTCATGCGCTCCTCACCGAAAGGCGTGATCGAGTGCATGCGCTCGATCTCACGCGGCCACTTCGAGACGGAGATGCGCGCCGTCACGGTGCCGACGCTGGTGCTCCATGGTGACAAGGACCTGGTCAATCCACTGGAGACGACCGGCAAGAAAGTCGCCGAGCTCATCCCGGGCGCGACGTTCAAGGTCTACGAAGAGGGCGCGCACGGCCTGCCCATCACCCATCGCGATCGCCTGACCCGCGATATCCTGACCTTCAGTCGCTCATGATCTTCCGCTGGGGCGCGCCACTCCAGTGGCGCGTCTTCCTCTCGACCGGAAGACATGACGCGCCACTGGAGTGGCCCGCGCCCGGCGGAACTACTCCTTCGGCCGCTTGCGCATCAGCGCCTGGCGCTTGCACTCGGCGACGATCTCGCCGCGCTGGTTGGTGGCGGCGTGGCTGAACTCGATGATGCCGGCGTCGGGCCGTGACTTGCTTTCGCGGCTGCCGATCACCGTCGTGCGCACCTTGAGCGTGTCGCCGTGGAACACCGGCTTGGGGAACTTCACGTCGGTCATGCCGAGATTGGCGATGGTCGTGCCGATCGTGGTGTCGTT
>DASXQC010000687.1:0-2436 GCA_036493235.1 Reyranella sp. | reverse complement strand
GCGCCGCTCCATCTCGTCGAGCAGCGTGCCCAGGATCATCGCCCCGGTGGCGCCCAGCGGATGGCCCATGGCGATCGCGCCGCCGTTCACGTTGATCTTGTCGTACGGCATCTTCAGCACCTGCATGTAGCGCAGCACGACGGCGGCGAACGCCTCGTTCAGCTCCCACAGGTCGATGTCCTTCACGTCCATGCCGGCGCGCTTCATCGCCTTCTCCGAGGCCGGCGCCGGGCCTGTCAGCATGATCGCCGGCTCCGAACCGATCGAGGCGAAGGAGCGGATGCGTGCGCGCGGCTTCAGGCCCGACTTCTCGCCGAACTCCTTGGTGCCGAGCAGGATCGCGGCGGCGCCGTCGACGATGCCCGACGAATTGCCGGCGTGGTGCACGTGGTTCACACGCTCCAGCTCGGGATAGCGCTGCAAGCCGACCGCGTCGAAGCCCGGCATCATCTCGCCCTGCATCTTGAAGCTGGGCTCGAGGCGGCCGAGCGTCTGCATGGTCGTCTCCGGCCGCATCAGCTCGTCGTGAGCCAGCAGCTCGACGCCGTTCTGATCCTTCACGGGGATAATGGACTTCTTGAAGTACTTGTTATCCCAGGCGTTCTTCGCCCGCTTCTGGGACTCGACGGCGAAGGCATCGACGTCGTCACGGCTCAGGCCATACTTGGTGGCGATGATATCGGCCGAGATGCCCTGCGGCACGAAGTACATCGGGATCGCCACCGCCGGATCGGTCGGCCAGGCGCCGCCATCGGAGCCCATCGGCACGCGGCTCATGCTCTCGACACCGCCGCCGATCACGGCCTGGCTCTGGCCCGCCATGACCTGCGCCGCCGCCATGTTGGTGGCTTCCAGGCCCGAGGCGCAGAAGCGGTTGACCGACACGCCCGCGACCGACTCGGCCAGGCCCGCCATCACCGCGGCGGTGCGGGCGATGTTGGCGCCCTGCTCGCCGATCGGCATGACGCAGCCCAGCACCACGTCGTCGACCAGCCTGCTGTCGAACTTGTTGCGCTCCTGCAGCGCCTGGAGCGCGGTGACAGCGAGGCGCACCGGCGTGACCTCGTGCAGCGAGCCATCCTTGCGGCCCTTGCCGCGCGGCGTGCGGACGGCGTCGTAGATGTATGCGTCGGTCATGGTCTGTCTCCTTCTTTCTCCGCCTTCCTCCCTAGCCAAGCTGGGGAGGTGCCTCCCCGCAAGACGGGGGCACCTCCCCAACGCAAAGCGTTAGGGAGGAAGAAAAACTAAAGCGTCCGTCCGATCAGCTCTTTCATGATCTCGTTGGTGCCGCCGTAGATCTTCTGCACCCGGCTGTCGGCGTAGAGCCGCGCGATCGGGTATTCCCACATGTAGCCGTAGCCGCCGAAGAACTGCAGGCACTCGTCGATCAGCGCGCATTGCAGGTCGGTGGTGTGATACTTCGCCATCGCCGCGGTCGGCACGTCGAGCTTGCCCTCGAGATGCCTGGCGACGCAGTCGTCGACGAAGGTGCGCGCGACCAGCGCCTTGGTCTTGAGCTCAGCCAACTTGAAGCGGGTGTTCTGGAAATCCAGGATCGCCTTGCCGAACGCCTTGCGTTCCTTGACGTAGGCGATGGTGTGCTCGAGCGCCGCCTCGATCGCCGCGATCGCCTGGATGGCGATCACCAGCCGCTCCTGCGGCAGCTGCTGCATCAGCTGTACGAAGCCCATGCCCGTTCCCGGGCCGAGGAGGTTGTCCGACGGCACGCGCACGTTGTCGAAGAACAGCTCCGACGTGTCTTGCGCCTTCATGCCGATCTTCTCGAGATTGCGGCCGCGCTTGAAGCCGTCGGTCGTGGTCTCGACGGCGATCAGCGAGGTGCCCTTGGCGCCTAATTTGGGATCGGTTTTTGCGACCACGACCACGAGGTCGGCGAGCTGGCCGTTGGAGATGAAGGTCTTGGACCCGTTGATCACCCAGTGATTGCCGTCCATCACGGCGCTGGTCTTGACCGCCTGCAGGTCCGACCCCGTGCCCGATTCGGTCATGGCGACGGCGGTGATCAGCTCACCCGAGCAGGCCTTGGGGATCCACTTCTTCTTCTGCTCCTCGCTGCCGTAATGCAGCAGGTACGGCACGACGATGTCGTTGTGCAGCGAGAAGGCCGGCCCGGAAGCGAGAGCCCGCCCCTGCTCCTCGATCAGGATGGCGCTGTAGAGGAAGTCGGCGCCTGCGCCGCCATACTCCTCCGGCATGGTCATGCCGAGCAGCCCCTGCTCGCCTGCCTTGCGCCACAGCGCGCGCGGGACGACGCCCTCCTCCTCCCACTTCATATGGAAGGGCGTCACTTCCTTCTCGAAGAAGCGCCGGCAGGTCTCGCGGAAAATATGGTGTTCGGACGTGTAATGGGCAGCCAACGCGGTCACGGACAACTCCTCCCAGACGGCGACTGTGGGCCGGCCATCCCCCGTGCGC
>DASXQC010000686.1:0-5957 GCA_036493235.1 Reyranella sp. | reverse complement strand
GATGCCGATCGGCCCGCCGGCGATGTTGAACTGGCTGTAGAGGTTCTGCCAGCCGCGGCTCGACATGTAGGCCCAGGTGTTGGTGGTGAAGCGCGGGTCGATGCACTTCACCAGCATCGCCTCGTAGCCCTTGTCGAGCGCGAGGGCCGGAGCGGCGGCGGCGGCGGCAAGGGCGCCGACGCCCAGGCCGAGCGCCCGCCGCCGCGACAGGAGTTCGAGGCAGCCGCAGCCGGCATGATGAACATGTTGGATCATCGGAATGTTACTTTCCCCTGCTGAGCCAAGCCCCCGTTGGCGTTGGCGATCCATGTCGCGAGCGAGCCGTCGGCCTCGCGTCGCGCGGCGACCGTCATCGGCGCGCCGGCGAAGACCGGCGACAGCGCGCGGAACTCGAAAGTGTGCGGCGTCCGGCCGGCAGAAGCGCGGCGCGCCAGCTCGATCTGCAGCAGGCCCATCAGTGGGCCGTGCACGATCAGGCCGGGATAGCCCTCGATGCCGGTGACGTAGGGTTGGTCGTAGTGGATGCGATGGCCGTTGAAGGTCAGCGCCGAGAAGCGGAACAGCAGCACCGGATCGGTCGCGATCGCCTTGGCGGTGGTCGAATCGGTCGGCGCAGGCTTGGGTTCGCGCGCGGTCTCGCCCGGCTTGGCCGCCTCGCGATAGACGATGTCGTGCTCCTCCAGCAGCGAGACGCCCCTCGGGCCTAACAGCGTATGCTGAACCGTCACGAACACCATCGACCCGCTCGATCCCGTCTTGGGCTCGATCGACTTGATGGTCGATACGCGCTGCGCGGTGTCGCCGAGGCGCAACGGCTCGCCGTCGAAGCTGAAGCGGCTGCCGGCCCACATGCGGCGCGGCAGGTCGATCGGCGGCAAGAAGTCCCCGCGCTCGCCGTGCCCGTCGGATCCGATCTTCGAGGCGGGAGCGGCCTCGAGGAAATAGAGCCAGTGCCAGAGCGGCGGCAGGGGATCGCCCAGGCGCGGCTCGGGGTCGTGCTCGTCCAGGGTGGCGATCAGGGCCTTGGCGGGCCAAGGGGCGAGGAAATTTGCGACCGTCTGGCTCCGGCCGATCCACGCGTGCAGGTCATCAAGCGGCATCAGTGCGAATTCTGCCACCGCCGGGCCGGGGTGGAAAGGCCGCGTCGGGCTGCTATAACCCGCCGCGACGCCACTGCGGAGCGGGTGAGATGACGACGTTCGATGATCGCGAAAAGGCCCTGGAGAACGTGTTCAGCCACGATATGGAGCTGCAGTTCAAGGCGCGCGCTCGCAAGAACAAGATGCTGGGCCTGTGGGCGGCCAGCCTGCTGGGCAAGTCGGGCGCCGACGCCGAGGCCTATGCGCGCGACATCGTGATGGCCGACTTCGAGAAGCCGGGCGAGCACGACGTCATCCACACCCTGATGCACGACCTCGCTGCCGCCGGGAAGCCGCACGAGGAGCACACCATTCGCAAGCAGGGCGAGCGCTTCCTGGTCGAGGCGGCCCGCCAGGTGATGAGCGAAGTCAAGCGCTAGGCGCTGGCGAAGCCAGCGTCACTTCCTGGCAAGCTTGCCGGCGAGGCCCGTATAGGTTTCCGGACGAAGCGCCTTCAGCCGCAGCTTCATGTCCGCGCCGATGTCGAGGCCGTCGATGAAGTTGGCGAAATCTTCCATCGTCACCTGTTTGCCGCGCGTGAGGGCCTTCAGCTTCTCATACGGCATCTCGACATCGGCGACGCGGAGGGCCGTCTGTATCGCTTCGGCAAGCACTTCCGGGTGCGTCGTGAGCGCCTCGCTGAGGGCCGCTTCATTCACGGCGATCTTGCCGAAGCCGCGCATCAGCGCGTGATAGCCGACCAGCGCATGGGCAAAGGCGGTGCCGAAGGTGCGCGCCACCGTGGAGTCCGAGAGATCACGCTGCAGGCGTGAAATCGGCAGCTTTCTCGAGAGATGTTCGAAGAGCGCATTGGCGACGCCGAAATTCCCCTCCGCATTCTCGAAGTCTATCGGGTTGACCTTGTGCGGCATGGCCGACGAGCCGACCTCACCCTCTTTAGGCTTCTGCGTCACCCATCCGTCCGAGATGTACCGCCATATGTCCTGGGAAAGATCGATGAGGATCGTATTGATGCGGCGGAGATTGTCGAACATCTCCGCGAACGTGTCGTGCGGTTCGATCTGGGTCGTCACCTCATTGAGCGCGAGGCGCACCGAACCCATCTTGTCCGCACCCACCGCGTTCAACCTGTCCGCAAAAGAATGCGCAAAGGCGAGCCAATCCACCTGCGGAAGAGCCACCATCTGGGCGTTGTAGTTGCCCGAAGGGCCACCCCACTTCACGAGGACGGAGCTTCCCTTGAGCGTCGCGACCTGCTTCTCGAGACGCCGCGCGAAGACGTTCATCTCCTTGCCAAAGGTCGTCGGTGTCGCGCTCTGCCCGTGGGTGCGCGCGAGCATGGCGGTATCGGCATACGCCCGAGCAAGTCGGACGATCTCATTCTGGGCCTTCGCAAGTGCCGGCAGCATGACCGCTTCCAGGGCTCCGCGAAGGGCGAGTGCGTGAGCGGTGCTGTTCACATCCTCCGAGGTGAGGGCGAAATGTACCCACTCGAGAACGTCGGCAAGGCTCGAGTTCTTGAGTTTGAGCTTGATGAAATATTCGACCGCCTTCACATCGTGATTTGTCGCCGGAACGCCGCCATAGCCCTCGCGCTCGAACTTCCTGATGATCTGCGCATCGTCGATCGAGATTTGCGGCAATGCGCGAAGCATCGTCTTTTCGTCCGCCGTCAACGGGCGTATCCCGATACCCTTGGTCTCCGAGAGTGCCGTGAGATATTCACACTCGACGGTAACGCGCATTTTCATGAGCGCGTATTCGCTGAAATACTCAGCAAGCGCTTCGGTGGTGCCGCGATAGCGGCCATCGACGGGACTTATGGCGGTAAGCGTATCGAGGTGCATCGTCGTCAACTATTGTTCTGGACGTGCCCGGCCGCTCGGATGGCGGCCATTTGTGGGCGGTCAGGGATCATGGGGGGCTTTTAGCCCCGTTATCCTGGCCGCGCCATGTTAAGAAGTGGCGCAATGAAGTCGCCCATGAAGCCACTTGCCGACTGTCCCCGGGCCACCCTGGCTGCCATCAGGGGCGTATTGACCGACATCGACGAAACCGTCTCGACCGAAGGTCATCTCACCGCCGAAGCCTATGCGGCCATGGAGGCGCTGAAGAAGGCTGGGCTGCTGGTCATTCCCGTCACCGGCCGGCCCGCTGGCTGGTGCGATCTGATGGCCCGCTTCTGGCCGGTCGATGCCGTGGTGGGCGAGAACGGAGCCTTCTGGATGTGGCACGACGACGAGGCGCGGAAGCTGCGCACGCGGTTCGTCCAATCCGACGCGGAGCGGGCCGACGGCCGGCGCCGCCTGGAAGCGATACGCGCCGACGTGTTGCGCGAGGTGCCGGGTGCAGCCGTCGCGTCGGACCAGCCCTACCGCCTGGCCGACCTGGCGATCGACTTCTGCGAGGACGTACCGCCGCTGCCGCGGACTGACATCGACCGCATCGTCGCCATCTTCGAGCGCCACGGCGCCAAGGCCAAGGTGAGCTCGATCCACGTCAACGGCTGGTTCGGCAGCTACGACAAGCTCACCACCACTCGGACCATGATGGCCGAGCTGTTCGGCGCCGATCTCGGACGCGACGCGGCGAACTACGTGTTCTCCGGCGATTCGCCCAACGATTCGCCGATGTTCGGCTTTTTTCCCAATAGCGTGGGCGTGGCCAATGTGCGTGACTTCGCCGATGCCATGCCTCATCTGCCGCGCTGGATCACGACCAACCCGGCGGGCGCGGGTTTCGTCGAGTTGGCGCAGGCCCTGATCGGCGCGAGATCCTGAGAGGCCGCGATGGCGACGACGTTCACCCATACCTTGGGTTACGAGCTGGTGACGCTGTTCGTCATCCTCGACCCGGTCTCGACCATCCCGATTTTCCTCGCCGCCACCGTCGGCCTTCCACGCAGGGATTCGCTGAAAGTCGGTGCGTATGCCGTCCTGATCTCCTTCTTCGTGCTGCTAGTCTTCATCGCCGGCGGCCAGTTTCTGCTCAACGCACTGCACATCCCGATGGCGTCCTTCCAGATGGCGGGGTCGATCGTGCTGCTGCTGTTCGGCCTCAAGCTCGTGCTGGGCAAGGTCACGGAGGAAGCGGCGGCGATCCCCGAGGGCACGTCGATGTTCGACCGGGCGATCTATCCGTTGGGCATCCCGGGCATCGCCGGTCCCGGCGCGATGCTCACCGTGGTTCTGTTGACCGATAACAACACGCGCACCGTGACGGAGCAGGCGCTGACCACCGTCGAGCTCGCGATCTGCCTCGCGATCCTGCTGGGCATCTACGCGATGGCGAGTTTCCTGTACCGGGTGCTCGGCCGTGGCGGTATCGAGATCGTCAGCCGCGTGTTCGGCCTGGTCGTCGCCAGCATCGCCGTCCACAACCTGATCACGGCCATCAAGCTCAGTTTCAACCTCGCGCCCTGATCGGGGCGCCGGATCAGGGCGGCGGCGCGACTACCAGCGAGCCGAAATGGATCAGGCTGTCGGCCTGGCTCCAGACGCCGACCGTGCCGGGTTGCGGCAGGCTGCTGTCGGTCGCCTTGAACATCGGCTTGTCGTCGAGCGAGACGTCGAAGTTGTTGCCCTTCACGATCACCCGCAGCGCATGCCACTGGTCGCTCGCCACGTCGGCCTTGTCCTGCGCCTTGATCAGGGCCCGCCGACCGCCGACCATTCGATAGAGCCGGACCGATCCCTCCAGCGCATCGGCGCGCACCACGTAATAATCGTTGGCGCTTTGGCCGCGCACGATCAGGCCGGCTGACCGGGCGTGGGTGCCGCCAATCGCCTTGAACCGCAAGGTGGCGTCGACGTCCCGCGCGATAGTCTGCGTGGAAACGCACAGCGGGAAGTGCAGATCGGTGGCGTCGCCGCCGGTTTCGCTCAGCGCCCATCCACCCAGCGCCACCGGGTCCTTGACCGCCTCCCACCGGGTGGTGTGGCCGACGCCGGTGATGCCCTGCAGGCAGGCGATCTTGCCGTCCGAGGTGGTGAGCGGGGCCACCAGCTGCGCTTGCGCCGGCGTCATCACACTCATCAATAAAACCACGAGTCCTGCACCGGAAATCAACATCCTCCCTCTACCGTCCGCGGCGAAACGCAGACGAGGGACAAGTGCTTGCAACACGGCGGCAGTTCGGAACCACCTTGGGCTTTCTGGCTGTTTCAGCATTTCTTCCAGTATCAGGTTGGGCGAAGGACGATGCGCCCGGCGGCGGTGACAAAAAAGCGTCGCCCGCCAAGATGACCATCGCCGTCATCGGCGATTCGCTCGCAGACGGCATCTGGGGCGGGCTCTCCCGCAAGCTCTATCGCGACAAGCGGTTCTGCGTCCATCGAGGCGCGAAGAATTCCGTCGGCTTCGACGCCAGCGACATGTTGGAGACGCTGGATCGAGCCTTCGAGGCGGGCCCGGTCGATGCAGTGGTCATGATGATCGGTGCCAACGATCGGCGCGGCATCTACGGCTCCGATGGCTGGAAGCGGTATCCCAGCAGCGCGGCGATGCCGATCGCGACGCGGGCGCAACTTCAACCAGCCCTACCGGGCCCAGTCGCGGCAGGATTTCTGGCGCCGCTGGCACATGTCGCTGTCGAGCTGGCTGCGCGACTACCTGTATATCCCGCTCGGCGGCCGCCTCTCGGTCGGGCGGGCGACCGGCCTCGACCGGCAGGCTGCCTCGGGTCGGGACGCCAGGCCCTGCGCATCGTCCTGGTCCTTCACTTCGTCTGTCTGTGCTGGGTCTTCTTTCGCGCCAAGGATATGACCGCGGCGGGCGACCTCCTGGGCCAGCTGGCCGACTGGTCGGCGGCCCCACAGCTCGTCACGCCCTTCCTGGTCGGCCTGGTGATCCTGGGGC
>DASXQC010000685.1:0-3423 GCA_036493235.1 Reyranella sp. | reverse complement strand
AAGGCACCTACGGATACTGCGAGGAGACCGGCGAGCCGATCGCTCTGAAGCGTCTCGAGGCCCGACCGATCGCCACGCTGTCGGTGGAAGCGCAGGAGCGCCACGAGCGCCTCGAACGCACCCGCCGCGACGAAGGCGCCGACTGACGACCAAAGGCCCGCTAACGCGGGCCTTTCTTTTTGCTGCTGAGCACACGGAAGACGAAGCGAAGCCATCTTCGTCTTCCGCTGGGGGCGCGCCACTCCAGTGGCGCGTCATGCCTTCAGACGAGCACTGCCATATGGCCAGAGCTTAGGTTCACCGACGAGCCCGGCCTTGACCGGATTGTTGTCGATATAGCCCTCGATGCCGCTGAAGTGGGCGTCGTTGCGAACGAAGCGATCCCAGTATTCGGTCTGCCAGAAGGCACCTGAGCGGCCGAGCTGTTGGTTTGCCTTTCGAGCGGTGAAGCGCTTCCACGAGCTGACGATCGGACCCAAGGGGTGCTCTGGAAGGATCGTGAGCAGGACATGCACATGGTTTGGCATGATCGTCCACGCATGTAGTCGGTAGCGGTCGCCATCAAAATTGAGGAAGGCATCCTCGACGAGGCGGGCGATAGGCTCCGACCTCAGCCAGCACTCTCCCCAGCCATGATCCAAGACCTCGTGGCGCGACGATTCCGGTTGAGCGGAATCCTTCAGGCTTGCCAAAGCGGCTTCGGGCAGGCTGTCGGCCAGCCGAAACGTCACGAACTGCACGACGTCCTGCGAATCGAAGTGCGGGAGGTAGTTCCGGGAGTGCCAGCCCTTGTGGATCATCGGCCTCATGACGCGCCACTGGAGTGGCGCGCCCCCAGCGGAAGACTACGCCTTTGCTTCGTCTTGCATCTGCTGGCGGTTCAGCGCCCGGCCGGTGCGGCCGCCGCCGGGCTTGCCGTCGCGCCAGGCGAGGGCGCCGTTGCACAGAACGGTGTCGATGCCGGCGGCGGCCTGGATCGGCTTCTCGAAGGTGGCGGTGTCGATCACCGTCGCCGGATCGAACACGCAGACGTCGGCGTAGTAGCCGGACTTGATCTGGCCGCGGCCGGTGAGATGGAAGCGCTGCGCAGGGTAGGACGTCATGCGGCGCACCGCATCCTCCAGCGGGAAGAGCTTGAGGTCGCGCGAGTAGTGGCCCAGCACGCGCGGGAAGGTGCCCCACAGGCGCGGATGCGGATGGGCGTCGAACGGGATGCCGTCCGAGCCGATCATCGCGCCGGGATGGCTCATCGCCGCCTGCACGTCCTTCTCGTCCATCATGAAGTAGATGGCGCCGGCCGGCTGGAGGCGGTCGCCGGCCTCCTTCATCGACACGCCCCATTCCTTGGCGATGTCGGCGAGGTCGCGGCCGCTCATGCCCTCTACCTTGTCCGACCAGGTGATCAGCACCTTGTCGGCGCGCTCCAGCATGTCGGTGCGCAGGATCGTCGAGCCGGCGACATAGGGATAGACGTCGAAGGCGATCTGCTGGCTCTTCATCGCCTCGGTGAACTTGGGCAGCGTCTCCTTCATGCGGCCGAAGTTGCTGCGGCCCGAGCACTTGTGATGCGAGACGATGACCTCGGCATGGGCGCGGCGGCCGATCTCGAAGGTCTCGTCCATCGCCTTGATGATGTGGTCGCCCTCGTCGCGCATGTGCGCGGTGTAGACGGCGCCCCACTTGCCGAGCGGCTGGGCGACCTCGGCCACTTCGGCGGTCGAGGCGGCATTCGACACAGCGTAGAACAGGCCGCTCGACATGCCGATCGCGCCCTGCTCGAGGCTCTGGTCGAGCAGCCCGCGCATGCGGCTGATCTCGGACGCGGTGGCCTCGCGGTTGAGGTCGTCGCCCATCATGTTGATGCGGAGTGTGCCGTGGCCGATCAGGAAGGCGCCGTTGATCGCGGGTTTCGCGGCTTCGACCTTGCCGGCGAACTCGGCGAAGTCCTTCGACAGATTCTCCTTCTTCTTGATGATCAGCGACATCCAGTGGCCGACATCCGGCCGCAGGTACGGCGCGGCCGAGACGCCGCAATTGCCGCACACCACGGTGGTGACGCCCTGGCTCGCCTTCATCGCCATGTCCGGGTTGTCGATGAGGGCCGTGTCGTCGTGGGTGTGCACGTCGATGAAGCCCGGCGCCACGACCTTGCCCTTGGCGTCGATCTCGTTGCTGCCCTTGAGCGAGCCCGGCGCGTCGACGGCGGCGATTCGGTCGCCCTTGATCGCGACGTCGGCGGCAAACAGCTTCTTGCCGGTGCCGTCGGCGACGCGGCCGTTGCGGATGACGAGATCGTATGTGGCCATGAAAGCTCCTTGCCGCGTTTTAATCGCTCATTTCCTCCCCCGTCATACGGGGGAGGGCAGGGAGGGGAAAGCCTCAGAGCGAATCTTGAAAGTTACTGATCTGAAATTCTCAAGACCGAGACTGAGGCTTTCCCCCTCCGGCCCTGCGGGCCACCTTCCCCGTATGACGGGAGAGGGGCGCTATTGGTCGTTGCGGCCGAGCCGCATGTCCAGGTCGAACGGATAGAGCGGCCGCTTGACCTTCTCGTACTTGAACAGCTTGAGATCGGAGGCGGTGCAGCCGTCGCCGTCGCACATCACGATGTGCCTGGCGATGGGCTCGAAGCCGGCGCGGAAATGCTGGCGCGATTTGATCAGCACGTACTTCTTGCGCCGCGGATCGATGCCGCAATGGGTGAAGACGCCCAGGTCATAGGGCTCGGCGCGCTTCTCCGAGACGACGATCTGCATCTTGCCGGTGTCGAGCACCGCGGTACGACCCATGCGCACCGTGGTGCCGGTCGCCATCGGGCCGGTGACGACGAAGTTGCCGTCGGTGATCGCCTTGACCTTGCCGCTGACGCGCAACGGCTTGCCCTTGAGGCCCATCGCCGGCATGTCGACCTTGCCGCCGAGGTCGATCGTCACATCGTTGCCGACGCCGGCCTTGATCATCTGATCGACGCAGGCCGGATCGCAGATTGGGCCGGCGACTGCATCCTCGAGGCCCTGCTTCATCGCCTCCTCGATCACGCTCATGACGTCCTGCGTGCCGCCCGAGGCGGTGTTGTCGCCATGGTCGGCCATGACGATCGGGCCCTCGCTGTAGCCTTTGGCGCGCGCGACCTGGACCGACAGCGGCTCGGGATGGAACAGGAAACCTTCGCGCTTCTCCCAGGCCGTATCGAGGATCTTGTTGAGCAGGATCTCGCCCTCGGCGGTGCGCTTGTCGCACACGATCACCGAGGAGAGGGCGAGGTGGGGGATGTCGGCCTGGGGGAAGCCGCCGAACACCGAGGCGTTCAGCACCTGGCCGGTGTCTTCGGCCTGGTTGGCCATGCCCATCAGCGTCATCATCGGCTCGCGCGAGGGCGTGTGGACCAGCGAGCTGCTCATGATCGGCCGGGTGCCCCACACC
>DASXQC010000684.1:0-5736 GCA_036493235.1 Reyranella sp. | reverse complement strand
GCGGCCGAGATCGAGACCGCCGAGAAGCAGGGCTACAGGCTGCCGCTGCTCGCCAGGCATCCGCTGGTGCCGGACAAGCTGCTGCCGGTCTATGCCGCCAACTTCGTGCTGATGGAGTATGGCACCGGCGCGATCTTCGGTTGCCCGGGCCACGACGAGCGCGACCATGAGTTCGCCACCAAGTACGGCCTGCCGATCCTGCCGGTGGTGATGCCCAAGGACGCCGACCCGGCGAAGTTCTCGGTCGCCGAGGCGCCGTTCGTCGAGGATGGCGTGATCATCAACTCCGACTTCCTGGACGGCCTCGAGGTCGAAGACGCGAAGGCCAAGGCGATCGCGCGCCTGGAGGAGATGGGCGTCGGCAAGGGCACCATCCAGTACCGCCAGCGCGACTGGCTGGTGTCGCGCCAGCGCTACTGGGGCACGCCGATCCCGGCGATCCATTGCGAGAAATGCGGTGTCGTTCCGGTGCCGGACAGCGACCTGCCGGTGACGCTGCCCGAGGACGTGACCTTCGACAAGCCGGGCAACCCGCTCGACCATCATCCGACCTGGAAGCACGTCAGCTGCCCGACCTGCGGCGGCGCGGCGCGGCGCGAGACCGACACGTTCGACACCTTCGTGAACTCGAGCTGGTACTTCGACCGCTTCACCTCGCCGAACCTCGAGACAGCGCCGTTCGATCGCGAGGAAGACCACTACTGGATGCCGGTCGACCAGTATATCGGCGGCATCGAGCACGCAATCCTGCACCTGCTCTACTCGCGCTTCTGGACGCGGGCGATGCGCGAGGTGCAGATGACCAGCCGCGACGAACCGTTCGACGGCCTGTTCACCCAGGGCATGGTCTGCCACGAGACCTATCGCGCGAGCGACGGGACATGGCTGACTCCGGAGGAGATCGAGCGCGTCGACGGCAAGACCGTGCGTCTTTCCGACAAGACGCCGGTCGAGGTCGGCCGCTCGGAGAAGATGTCCAAGTCGAAGAAGAACGTCGTCGACCCGGACCAGATCATCCACGACTACGGCGCCGACACCGCGCGCTGGTTCATGCTGTCCGACAGCCCGCCCGAGCGCGATCTCGAATGGACCGAGGCCGGCGTCACCGGCGCGTGGCGCTTCCAGCAGCGCCTGCACCGCATCGCCAGCGAAGCGATGACGAGCCTGCCGGCGATCGATGCACCCAAACCCGACTCGTTCCCAGAGGCGGCGACGCAGCTGCGCCGCGCGGCGCACAAGACGATCGCCGGCCTGTCGGCCGACATCGAGGCGTTCCACTTCAACAAGGCGGTGGCGCGGCTGTACGAGCTCGCCAATGCGATCGGCAGCTTCGGCGCGACAAATGACGCAAGCCGCTGGGCGCTGCGCGAGACGCTCGAGATCTTCGTGCGCCTGATCGGCCCGATGACGCCGCATCTCGCCGAGGAACTGTGGCAGGCGCTGGGCCACACCACGCTGCTGGCCGATTCGGGCTGGCCGGCGGCCGAGGACGCATTGCTGGTCGACGACACGGTGACGGTGGCAGTGCAGATGAACGGCAAGCTGCGCGGCACGCTGCAGCTCGCCAAGGATGCCCCGAAGGACGTCGCCGAGCAGGCGGCGCTGGCGCTGCCCGAGATCGTGCGCGGCCTCGACGGCCAGACACCCAAGCGCGTGATCGTGGTGCCGAACAGGATCGTGAACATCGTGCAATGAAGGCGGGCGCACCGAATGTCGCCAAGCAGCTCGTCGATGAGGGCAATGCCTCGATGCGGCTTGGCAGATATGCGGAAGCACTTGCCAAGTATCAAAGCGCTCTCAAATTCGTCCCCGATCATCCCGGCATCCTGAACAACTGTGCCGTCGTCCTCGAAAAGCTCAACCGCCTGGAGGAGGCGCTGGCGAGCTACGAAAAAGTGCGCCGTGCGATGCCGAACCACCCGGGCATCCTCAACAATTGCGGTGTCGTCTTGCAGAAGCTCGGCCAACTCGACGCCGCGCTGGGCATGTTCGATCTGGCCCTTTCTCTGAAATCGGACTACGTCGAAGCCCTCAACAATCGCGGCAACGTGCTTCTGAAGCTGCTCCGCCCGGCCAGCGCCCTGAAGAGCTATGACCGGGCCCTGGCCTTGCGTCCTGATCATCCAGAGACCCTGAGCAACCGCGCCTCGTCTCTTGAGCTTCTCAGGCGTTACGACGAAGCAATCGCCGATCTTGCACGCGTCGTCGCACTGTCACCCAGCAAGGAGGCGCGCGAACGTCTGCTGCGGGCGCGCATGAGCGCGTGCGACTGGACCGACTTCGACAAGCTCTCGGCCGAGATCGTCGAGCGCGTGGCGCGCGGCGAGCCCGCCGACGAGCCGATATCCTTCACCTGGCATTCGCTGTCGCCGGCGCTGCAACTGCGTTACACGGAGGACTACATTGCCCGCCATTACCGGCGACAGCCGCTGGCGGGTGCGGCGCCCGCCTCGCATGAGCGCATTCGCCTCGCCTACCTGTCGAGCGACTTTCGCGAGCATCCGATTTCGTACCTGCTCGTTCACCTGTTCGAGCAGCACGACCGCAATCGGTTCGAGGTTATTGCCCTGTCGTTCGGGCCTGACGACAAAAGCGAGATGCGGGCACGACTGGAGAAGGCGTTCGATCGCTTCATCGACGTCCGCGCGCAGAGCGACCTCGAGATAGCGCAGCTCATCCGACGCGAGGGCATCGACATCCTGGTCGACCTGGTCGGCACCACGGCCGGCAATCGCGCGCAAGTCCTCGCCTACCGGCCGGCGCCGCTGCAGGTGAATTTCCAGGGGTTTCCGATGGGCGCCTCGCTCATCGACTATACCTTCTCCGATGCCGAGACGGCGCCGGACGGTCTGCGCGAGATCGCCTTTCGGGAGAAGGTCGTGCGTCTGCCCGACACCTGGGTGACAACCGACACAGCCCAGGCGATCAGCGAGCGGACGCCAGCCCGGGCCGAGGAGGGGCTGCCGGCCGAAGGCTTCGTGTTCTGTTGCTTCAACACCGCCTACAAGATCACGCCGCCGGTGTTCGATGCGTGGATGCGCCTGCTTGCTGCGGTTGACGGCAGTATCCTGTGGCTACGCTACGAAAATGACGGCGCGCAGGACAATCTGATCGGGGCGGCACGTCAACGCGGGGTCACTCCCGAGCGGCTGATCTTCGCCCGTCGCGTGGGCTTGGCCGAGCATCTGGCGCGACATCGCCTCGCCGATCTGTTCATCGATACCTTTCCCTACGGTGCGCACACGACCGCCGGTCACGCGCTTTGGGCAGGTCTGCCGGTCCTCACCCAGCGGGGTGAAACCTTCGTCTCCCGGGTGAGCGCGAGCAATGTCGCCGCCGCGGGCCTGCCCGAGCTGGTCGTTGACTCGCTGGCGGACTACGAGGCGATGGCGCTCGCCCTGGCGCGCGATCCTGCTCGCCTCGGGGCACTTCGCGAGAGACTCGCGCGCCTACGCTCGACAGCGCCACTCTTCGACAACAAGCGCCACTGCCGCCATGTCGAGCAGGCCTATCTGCAGATGATGGAGCGTCATCGCCGTGGTGAGCCGCCCGCCAGCTTCGATGTCGAGGCGATCGATTAGGGTTCGTGACGAAATTAACGAACCGGATGGCCTCTCAGGCTGGTTTTCATGTTCTTGCGGTCCGATTTCGACGGAACAGCATGGTGATGTTGCGCCGCCGGTTCTCGAAACCGTCGGCGAAGCGGCAGTCGGCGGTCTGGTGGAACAGCATGCCGTTGAACAGCAGAGCGCGGTTCTCGGCATAGGCAAAGGATCGGCGCTGCGCGCCGATGCTGCTGAGATGCAGTCGGATACGGTAGCCGTCGGCGTTGTAGTCGTTGAAGGTCCAATCCGACGGTGCGGCGACGTTCCACATCTCAAGCCCACCGCCGCCCGGCGCGAGATTGGCGCGGTCGGGCGTGATCCAGAAATTCAAGCTGATGTCGGACTGGTCGGCATGGATGTCGGTGCCCGGCCGCTGGTGCTGGCAAACGAACGACCACCAATAGGTCAGATGATGGTCGCCCAGCAACTCCGGCATCGTGGCCTTCAGCTCGGCCGCAAGTTGCAGCAGCAGCGGGCTGACGAACCCAGACTCGGGGTATGCTCCGAGATAGCCTTGGCGGTAGGAGCGGCGCCAGATCGTCGATTCGAGGCAGAAACGCTGCAACTGCGCCAACGCTTCCGGCGCCAGCAGGTTGTCGATGCAGGCGACGCCGCCGCCGTCGCGAAACGCCTGCGCCACGGCAACCCCGTCGTTGCGCGGATTGAGCACGCAAGCAACCGGTGGTTCGTCATGACGCAGTCTCGGCGGATCGGCGAGCGCACGTTCTTTCGGACTCTCGAGCTTGACGCGCGGGATGACGGTCCCCGCCTTGTCGAGGATCTGGTTGAAGCGCCGCCGTGTATTCTCCCGTTCGATCGTGGAGATCGGCAGCAGGGTGCCGGTGGCCAATCCGCGCTTCCGCTCGAGATAGTCGAGCTGTTCCAGATTATGCAGCGCGAAGTGCACGGGCGTGCCGGCCGGGTCTTCGGCAGGCGGCGTCGTGAGCTCGAGGGCGGCACGGAAATCGTCGAGCGCGGCCTCGCGCTCATCGAGGGCCGCACGGATGCGCGCCAGTAACGCGCGCGCCTCGGCATCACGCGGTGCAGCTTCCGCGGCCTTCAGTGCCTGGTGCTTGGCCGCAGCGAGATCGCCGAGTTGCAGATTGACCGAGGCCAGTGTCACGAGAACCGGCAACGACGGTTGCTCGGCGGCGAGCCGAGTGAGAGCGGTCGCGGCTTCCTCGTAGCGACCCAACGCGATCGCCTTTTGGATGCCGTTGGGAACCGGGTTCTTCGAGAGCATGGCGGCGCGTAGGAGGGTAAAGCCACTCTGGTGAAAAGGCGGGCCACGCCCATGGCCGCTGCCCGAACGTTATCCTAGCGAACGTCTCGATACCACGGCAAGAACCGGAGTTCGCCCGACCTGCTCCCCGCCTAACGTGGTCGCCATCGATTCCAAATGAGGAAAGGCACCACCATGTCCAAAGAGAGCGATAACAAGGCCATCATCGGCCGCTGGTTCACCGACTTCTGGGGCGAGACGTGCAATCTCGCCATCGTCGACGAGCTCGCCCATCCCGACATGCTCCTGCAGTATTCGCTGCACGAGCCGCGACGCGGGCGCGCCGACATCAAGGCCTTCATGATCGACTTCCGCCGCGCTTTTCCCGATCTCGCGTTCGGCGGCGCGGCCGACCTGATCGCCGAAGGCGACTATGTCGTCGGCCAGTGGATCGGCGGCGGCACGCATAGCGGTCCGGCGTTCGGCGACTTCCTGGCAGGGTCGCTGCCGAACAACACCGGCCGCAAGATGCGCTTCACCGGGACGACCGTCCTGAAGGTCGAGGACGGCCTGATCGTGTCGGAGATCGGCCTCGACGACGGCGTCACGGCGCTGACGCAGCTCGGCCTGCTCAAGCAGGCCGCGTAACGCCGAATTCGATTCGACAGCAAGAACCGAAGCGCGCGGGCACACCCGCCCGCCTAAGTGAGGTCGCACAGGAACACTCGAGGAGTGGACAATGTGCGACCTCATTCAATTCGACGGCCTTCTCTACGCCTGGGGCAAGAGCTCCCTCGGCGACTTCATCGCCGCCAAATCCAAGGGCGGCCTCGTCGCGTTCGAATTCGCCAGCCCCGACGGCAACGCCGTCAAGCATCTTCAGGCGCGTTTCCCGAACGTCGCCCTGAC
>DASXQC010000683.1:0-6611 GCA_036493235.1 Reyranella sp. | reverse complement strand
CCGGCACGCGGCGCTGGCGCGCATCGTCGCGGCGTGCCTCGGCATCAGCGGCACCGTCGATCCGGCGGTGCCGTTCCACGATCTCGGCCTCGATTCGCTGATCGCCGTCGAGATCCGCAACCGGGTCGAGAACGAGCTCGGTCTGGCCGTCTCCGTCCGCGAGCTGATCGAAGGCGCGTCGCTGTCGACCCTGGCGGCCCGCCTGGGCGACGCGCCGTCACCTGCTACCGCGCCGGTCGAGGATGGACGCATCGCTGCCATCGTTGCCGCCGTCCTCGGTTTGAATGGCACGCCGGACGAAACCATCCCACTGCACGATCTCGGCCTCGATTCTCTGATGGCGGTCGAGATCCGCAATCGGCTGGAGAACGAGGCCGGCATCATCGTGTCAGTGCGCGAGCTGATCGAGGGTGCTTCGATCCAGTCGCTCAAGCAAAGCGCCGGAACGACCACGGCGCCGAACGCGCCTGCGCCGGCGGCCCGGCAGGCTTATCGGCGTCAGGCGACGGCCGACCTGGCGCATCGAAACGATCCGTTCCCGCTCACCGACATGCAGCAGGCCTATTGGCTCGGCCGCCGCAACGACGTCGCGATGGGCAGCATCAGCTGCTACCTCTACACCGAGTACGATACCGACCAGCTCGACCTTGCGCGCGTCGAAGCGGCGTGGAACGTGCTGATCAAGCGCCACGACATGCTGCGCGCGGTGATCCAGGCGGACGGTGCGCAGCGCATCCTGGCCGAGGTCCCGTACTATCGCTTCCGTACGCTCGACCTGCGCGGCCGCAATTCGGGCCCCGAGCTCGAGGCGCTGCGCCGCAGCCTGCCGCAGCGCGTCACCGAGCCGGATGCCTGGCCCTTGTTCGATATCCGCGTCACGCTGTTCGACGGCAAGGCGCGGCTGCACATGGGCTTCGATCTGATCGCCATCGATGCTGCCAGCATCCATGCGCTGCGCCGCGAATGGGGCCTGATGTACGACCATCCGGCGACCGTGCTGCCGGCTGTGCCGCTCAGCTTCCGCGACGTGGTGATGGAGCAGGTCGCCCATCGCGAGAGCGAGGCCTGGAAGCGCAGCGAGCGCTACTGGAAGGGCCGCGCCCTGGCGCTGCCGCCGGGACCCGATCTGCCGCTTGCGCCCGATACGACGGAGCGCACCGGCCAGCGCTTCCGCCGCCGCGGCACGATCGTGCCGGCCGACGGCGCGCAGGCGCTGCGTCGCCAGGCCCAGGCGCGCGGCCTGACGCTGTCGACGCTGTTGGCCGCGGTCTATGCCGACGTGCTGGCGCGCTGGAGCCGCAACCAGCACTTCTGCATCACCGTGACCTCGTTCAACCGGCCCGATCTGCACCCGGCCATGGCCCAGGTGCTGGGCGACTACACCTCGACCATCCTGCTCGAGGTCGATGCCCGCGCCGACCGGTTCGCCGAGCGCGCGACGAAGCTCGCACGCCAGCTCGCCGACGATGTCGAGCACGGCGAATACTCGAGCATCCAGGTGATGCGCGAGATCGCGCGCCAGACGGCGAGCGCGCCCGCCTACATGGGCGTCGTCTTCACCAGTGCGCTGGGCTTCCGCCGCGCCTCGGCCGCGCCGGAATCGGAATCGGGCGGCTGGGATCGCCTCGGCACCACCGTCTACAACGTCTCGTCGACGCCGCAGGTGCTGATCGACAACCAGATCTCCGAGGAGGACGGCCAGCTTCTCTGCAACTGGGACGTCGCCGAGGATATGTTCGCGCCAGGCGTCGTCGACGCGATGTTCGCGGCCTACGCCTCGCTGCTGAAGGCGCTGGCCGACGGCACGGGCTGGGACGAGGGCGTGGTGTCGGCGCCGGCCCTGCCGCGCGCTCCGCTGCTGCCGGCCGCGGCGCCCGAGCTGCTGCACGCCGCCTTTGAGGCGCAGGCTCGTCGCACGCCCGAGCGCGTGGCGCTGATCGCGCCCGATGCAGAGCTCTCCTACGGCCTGCTCGACAGGGCCGCCGGCCATCTCGCGGCCGGCGTGGCGGCCCGCCTCGGCGACCAGCGGCGTGACCGGCTGGTCGCGATCGTGTTGCCGAAGGGATGGCGGCAGATCGTGGCCGTCCTGGCCGTGCTGAAGACCGGTGCGGCCTATCTGCCGATCGATCCCGCACTGCCTGAAGAGCGCCGGCGCTTGCTGATCGAGCGCAGCGAGGCGATCGTCCTAGACGACTCGACGGCCGTCGACGCGGCGCGCGCTGCCGCGCAAGCCGGCGCAGCCCCACCTGCGCTGGCGCCGGTCACCGACCCGTCGCGGCTCTCGTACGTAATCTACACCTCCGGTTCGACCGGCGAGCCGAAGGGCGTGATGATCGAGCACCGCATGGCGGTGACGACGGTGGCGGAGATCAACCGGCGCTGGTCGGTCGGCCCCGACGACCGGGTGTTCGGCCTGTCGTCGCTGAGCTTCGATCTCTCGGTCTACGACATCTTCGGCCCGCTGCTCGTCGGTGGCGCGCTCGTGCTGCCGGCTGCCGAGGCGAACCGCGATCCGTCGCAATGGTCCGACCTGCTGCGCCAGCACGGCGTGACGATCTGGAACAGCGTGCCGGCGCTGATGGCGATGCAGGCCGAGTACGGCCTGCCGGAGGATCACCGGTTGCGACTGGTGATGATGAGCGGCGATTGGGTGCCGGTCGAGCTGGTGAAGGCGCTGCGCGAGCACGCACCGAAGCTCGAGATCGTGGCGCTGGGCGGCGCGACCGAGGCGGCGATCTGGTCGAACGTGCACGAGGTCGGCCGCGGCGAAGTCGCCGCGCTCGATCCGGTCTGGACCAGCATTCCCTACGGCACGCCGCTCGCCGGGCAGATGCTGCACGTGGTCAACGGCCGGAGCGAGGAGTGCCCGGACTGGGTGATCGGCGAGATCGAGATCTCGGGGGCCGGTGTGGCGCGCGGCTACTGGCGGGACGCGAAGCAGACGGCAGAGCGCTTCCGGGTCGACCCGCGCTCCGGCGAGCGCCGCTACCGGACCGGCGATCTCGGCCGGTTCCGGCCGTACGGCGAGGCGGGGCCGACGCCGATCGAGTTCCTCGGCCGAGAGGATTTCCAGGTCAAGGTGCAGGGCTATCGCATCGAGCTGGGCGAGATCGAAAGCGTGCTCGCCGACCATCCCGACGTCCAGCAAGCGGTCGTCACCGCCCCCTTCGCGGCCAACAAGCACGACCGCAGCCTGCACGGCTTCGTCGTGCCGCGCGCCAGTGTCGGCACGGGTGCCGGATCGACGCCGGCTGCCGGCGACTGGGAAACGATCGTCGAGGCGGGACAGGCGACGCTCGCCGCGCACGTCAAGACGATCTCGCGCGACGACTTCGACATCACCGCCGGCACCTTCGGCGATCAGGCGGCGGCGGCGGCGGCGGCGGCCTTGCACCGCCTCACCGGCAGCTATGAGCTTCCCGACGTCGAGACGCTGATCCGCGACCAGGGCGTGGCGCCGCGCTATCGCCTGTGGCTGGAGCGCATGCTGCCGGAAGTGGCGCGCGTCGGCATGGGTGCCGAGCCGGTGTCAAGCCACGCCATCGCCGGCGTCGACCACTTCGGCTTTGGTCCTGAGTCGCTCGACTTCCTCGACAAGGTTATCGCGAGCCTGCCGGACCTGCTGACCGAGCGGCAGCACTCCTCCTCGATCTACCTCGACGCCAAGACGCCCGACGTCTATGCCCGCCTCTTCGCGACGCCGAACGCCGTGATCGGCGGGTTGATGGCGACGCTCGCCGTACGGCCGCTCTCCATCCTCGAAGTCGGCGGTGGCCTCGGCACGACTCTGTCGGCGATCGAGCCGACTTTGCCGGCCGACCGCATCGCCTACCACTTCAGCGACGTGAACCAGCACTTCCTGCGGGCAGCGGCGGCGAAGTTTCCAGGCCGGCCGTGGCTCAGCTTCGGCCTGTTCGATCTCGATGGCCCGGTGCCGGCCGAGCACGCCGGCCGCCACGACGTGATCGTCGCCTCGAGCGCCGCCCATGTCGCGAAGGATGTCGCCCAGGCGCTCGCGACCCTGCGCGCCTGCCTCAAGCCTGGCGGCGCGCTGATCCTCCTGGAGGAGACGCGCTTCTTCCCGTGGTTCGACCTCGGCATGGGCCTGCAATCGGGCTTCGACACGCGCACCGACCTGGGGCTGCGGCCATTGCATCCGCTGCTGGCGCGCGCCGGCTGGACCAAAGCGTTGTCCGCGGCGGGCTTCGGTGCGGTGCAGGCCCTGGCGGTGCCGGGCTCGATCGAGGACCTGATGGGCTTCGACGTGATCCTCGCGCAAGCGGACGGGGCGGTCACAGAAACGGGCATGGGCGACGCCGCCGGCCTGCAGGACACGCTCCGTGCCTGGCTGGCCGAGCGGCTGCCGGCCTATATGGTGCCGACCACCATCAGCGCCATCGACCGTATCCCGCTGTCGGCCAACGGCAAGGTCGACCGGCGCGCGCTGGTGCCCCCCGCGGCGCGGCTCGACGCCGAGACCGTGGCGGTCTCCGACCGGCTCACGCGCGAGATCGGCGAGCTGGTCGCCGGCATGCTGACGATGCCGACCGTCGATCCCAACCGCTCGCTGTTCGAGCTGGGCGCCACCTCGCTGACGATGGTCTCGCTGCAACGGCTGATCGCCAACCGGCTCGGCCGGACGATCGGCCTGCAGCAGATCTTTGAGCGGCCGACGGTGGCGGGCTTCGCGGCCGAGATCGCGAGCCGCCGTTCCGTCACCACGCCGCTCATCACCTTCGGCGCGCGCCGCGAGGGCGACGAACGGCCCAAGCTGGTGCTGATGCCGGCGATCTTCTCGCTGCCGTTCTACCTGCGCGAGATGGCCGAGATGATGGCCGACCAGGTCGACATCGTCTCGGTGCAGCTGCCCGGCCTCGCCGAGAACGAGCAGGCGATCGACAGCATCCCCGCCCAGGCCGACTACGTGGTCGAGCGCATGCGGCTCGGCGGCCTGCGTGCGCCGTTCATGGTCGGCGGCCATTCGTTCGGCGGCCGCGTCGCGATCGAGGTCGCGCGCCGGCTGCGGCTGGCCGGCGAGGACGTGCCGCTGCTGCTGCTCGGCGACACGGTGCGCACCTTTGCCGACTACGGGTCGCTGCAGACCGATGACATGGCCTACACCGCCATGGCGCGCGGCCTCTATGAGCTCTACGGCCGGCTGACCAAGGTGCCCTATGAGGCGATCGCCCATCTCGAGCCCGAGACGCGGTTCCGCGAAGCCGCCCGGCACATGCAGGAGGAGGGGCTGTTCGGCATCCTCGACCTGCCGCTCGACCGCATGCTCGCCGTGTTCAAGGCCAACTTCCGCGCGATCGGCGGCTACAAGCCGGGGCCGATCCCCGGCGATATGGCGGTGATCCGCACCGAGGGCCAGTATCCGCCGGAGTTCCTGGACTTCGAGACGGCCGATGCGCTGAACGATCCGACGCTGGGCTGGGGCAGCCTGGTGCAGGGCAAGGTCGACGCGCGCAGCATGCCGGGCGACCACATGGCGATGCTCAATCCCGTCAACCTCGCGGTGATGGCGCGGATCATGACCGACCTGGTACGCCAGTCGCTCGCCGGACACCTGTCGCTCCGCCATGGCGTCACGCTCGATGCCGGGGCGACGCCGATCGAGCTCGCCCGCGAGATCCGCCGCCGCCAGAACGCGGTGTCATGAGCGGTCCCGCCGGCTATCCGGCCGAGGGATTCGACCTCGCCAACACCGCGATCCAGGCGAATCCCTATCCGGCGTACGAATGGCTGCGCGCCAACGCGCCGGTCTACCGCCTGCGCGACGTGCCGATGTGGGTCGTGTCGCGCCACCAGGAGGTCGAGGCGGTGCTGCGCGATCCGGCGACCTTCGCCTCGGACCTCGGCATGAGCGTGCCGATCATGTCGATCGTCATGAAGGACGCGCCCGACCACACGCGGCTGCGCGGCACCATCAACCGCGCCTTCACGCCGCGCGCGGTCCAGCATCTCGAGCCGCGCATCACCGAGGTGGCGCACCAGCTGCTCGACCGGGCCGGCGGCCGGATAGAGTTCGTCCACGGCTACGCCACGCCGCTGTCGGTGACGGTGATCTGCGAGATGCTGGGCGTGCCGCTTGCCCAGCGCGACGCGATGAACCGCTACGCGCGCGACGCGCTGCTGGCGAGCTTCGCCGCCACCGGCCAGGGCAGCCCCGAGCTGCTGGCCGAGGCGCGCGTCGGCCTCGACAGGCTGATGGCGATCCTCGATGCGGCGATCGAGCAGCACCTGCGCGCCCCGGCCGACAACATCATCAGCACGCTGGTGGTGGACGAGGAGAACGGCGTGCTGACGCGCGAGGAGCTGCGCAATCTCTGCGCCCTGCTGCTGATCGGCGGCCACGAGACCACGGCCAACCTGATGGCCAGCGGCGCGTATATCCTGGCCGAGACGCCCGAGCTGTGGGCGCGGCTCAAGCAGGAACCGGCGCTGGTCGCCCGCTTCGTCGAGGAGCTGGCGCGCATGCGCCCGCCGCTGCAGCGCATCGCCCGGCGCACGACGCGGCCGGTGACGCTGGCTGGCGTCGAGCTGCCGGCCAATGCCATGCTGATGCTGTTTCCCGGCTCGGCGAACCGCGATCCGGCGAAATGGGAGGC
>DASXQC010000682.1:0-5245 GCA_036493235.1 Reyranella sp. | reverse complement strand
GGTCGAGGCGACTTGCTGGATCGAGCCCTTGTTCATCACCGCGATCCGGTCGGAGAGCACCAGCGCCTCCTCCTGGTCGTGGGTGATGAAGATGGTGGTGAGGCCGAGGCGGCGCTGCAGGCGGCGCACCTCGAGTTGCATGGTCTCGCGCAGCTTGCGGTCGAGCGCGCCGAACGGCTCGTCAAGCAGCAGCAGCCGCGGGTTGAAGACGATGGCGCGGGCGAGCGCCACCCGCTGTTGCTGGCCACCCGAAAGCTGGCGCGGCAAGCGTTTCTCGAGGCCCTTGAGCTCGACCAAACTCAGCGCCTCCGCGACCCGCTGCTCGATCTCCGCTCGCCCGACATTGCGCATCTCCAACGGGAAGGCGACGTTGCGCGCGACGGTGAGATGCGGGAACAGCGCATAGTTCTGGAACACCATGCCGATGTCGCGCTTCGCCGGCGGCGTCGCAGTGATGTCGACGCCGTCGACCGTCACCACCCCGCCGTCGGGCGTCTCGAAGCCGGCCACGACCTTGAGCAGCGTGGTCTTGCCGGAGCCGCTGGGCCCCAGGATGGTCAGCAGTTCGCCGGAGGCGATGTCGAGGGAAACGCCGTCGAGCGCCACGACTTCGCCGAAGCGCTTGACCAGGCCCTCGACCTTCAGGTCAGCCGAGCGTGATGCCAACTGCCTACGCCTTCTTGAGCTTCCAGGCGTTCCACAGCTCCAGCGCCTTGTTGCCGTTCTCGGCGTACCACGCGTCGTCGATCCAGAACTGCTTGTCGATGTACTGCGTCGGCAGGTAGGGCTTCACCTTCGGATCGACGTAGTTCAGCGCCTCGAGATTGAGGCCGGGATAGCCGAGCTCGCTGGCATAGATCGCTTGCTGCTGCGGGATCGACATCTCGGCCAGCATCTTCTGGCCCCAGTAGACGTTCTTGGCGCCGCGCGGGATGACGAAGCTGCCCTGCTTCAGCGCACCCTGGTTCCATTCGATTGCGATCGGCGCGCCCTTCTTGATCAGGTCATAGAAGCGGCCGTTCCACCCGGTCGCCAGCACGACCTCCTTGTCGAGCAGCAGCTGCGCCGGCTGCTGGCCGGTCGCCCACCACACGTTCACATGCGGCTTGATTTGATCGAGCTTCTTGAAGGCGCGGTCGAAGTCGATCGGATAGATCTTGTCCGGCGCGACGCCGTCGGCCAGCAGCGCGAACTCGAGATTGTCGGTCGGATGGTCGCGCATGGTGCGCGCGCCCGGGAACTTCTTGACGTCCCACCAGTCGGCCCAACTCTTGGGCTGGCTGTCGTTTTTGAACACGTCGCTGCGGTAGCCGATGATCGTCGTATAGACCGACGACGCAAAGACGTAGGGCGTCCGCACCTTCTCGGGATACTTCGAGCGATCGACGATCTTGTCGTCGATCTTCTCGACCAGTTTCATCTGGGTGGCGCGGATCGCGTCCTGGCCGCCGATCTCGGTGACGTCCCATTCGACGTTGCCCGATTCGACCATGGCGCGCAGCTTGCCGAAGTCGGCCGGGCTCGTCTCGATCACCCGGATGCCATACTTCTTCTCGTAGCCGTTGAAGAAGGCCTTGCGCATGGCAGCGCCCATCGAGCCGCCGGAATGGTTGACCACGATCTGAGCCGGCTTGGGCGGCTCCTGCGCGAACGCGCCGCCGCTGGCCAAGGCGGCCGCACCGCCGATCATCATTGCCTCGCGGCGCCGCAGATTTCTCATGAACTGTCTCCCTGTTTGCTTGCGCGGACTGTAGGAGCGCCTTCGAACAAAGAAAAGGCCCGCCGGTTGGCGGGCCTTCTCAATAGGCGAACTCGGTCAGCGAACGGCGACGCCCTATGGTATCGCCTTACGGCGTTGTCGTGTGCGGCGAGATGAGGCGACCCTGCGCATCGATGCGATTGCCGCGCGAGTCGTAGCGGAAGCCGTACTCGTCGCGGAAGGACTCCGAATGCATGCGCGTGCCGTGATAAGGCGAGACGGCCTGGGCCTGCTGATCCATCGGCTGCGGGCCCGGAGCCTCACGGGTGTAGTCGCCCGGGCTGGGCTGGGGCGGGCTGCCGACGAACGGGCGTCCGTAGGGGTCGCGGGCGGCATCATACCTCTGGTACGTCTGCGCGTGGGCCGCGCTGGCAGCACCCACCAGCGCCAGAGCGAGCAAGCTGTAGCGGATCATCGTTGCCTCCTGAGAGTGTGATCTGCGGGATAACGCAGGGCCTCAGGAGGCGTTGCGACCGACCGTACGTCCTAGCGCCAGGCCGGCCGGCCGAGATCGACCTGCCCCGGCGACGTCAGCACGCCTGCCCCGGCGCCGAGCGCGCCGCCCACCAGCGCGCCGGTCAGCGGCGCTCCGGCCAGCGCACCGCCCAGCAGGCCCACACCGGCGCCGATGCCCGCGCCACTCATGGCGCGATCGCCCATGTTCTCGCCGCACGCCGTGAGGCCGAGCAGCGGAACGACCAGCACCATCACAATCCGTTTCAATCAGCTCTCCATCGGATATCGTCTTTCGGGCTACGGAGCGGTTTGTGATGCATTGCGGCTGAACCGCGCCGATTTGATGAAAGATGGAACCGATGCTTCGCCTGTCAGAGAATTTCCGCGCACTGTTCTATGCACCGTTCTATGCCGCCTACGCGACCGGCGCGTTCAAGGAAGCGGGCGTGGAGGTCGAGCTCGTCCCCTCGCCCAGTCCGCCGGCGGCGGCCAGGGCGCTGCGCGCCGGCGAAGTCGATGTCATGTGGGGGGGGCCGTTGCGCGTGATGATGACTCGCGACAGCGATCCCACCGCCGATACGATCTGCTTCTGCGACGTGGTCGCGCGCGATCCGTTCTTCATCATCGGCCGCAAGCCGCGGCCCGAATTCAAGTTTGCCGATCTCGCGGGCCTGCGCTTCGCCTCGGTCTCCGAAGTGCCGACGCCGTGGATCTGCCTGGCCAACACCATCCGCCAGGCCGGGACCGATCCCGACTCCCTGCAGCGTATTCCCGACCACACGATGGAGCAGAACGAAGCGGCGCTGCGCTCGGGCGAGCTTGACGCCATCCATGTCTTCCAGCCCTATGCCGAGCGGCTGATCGCGTCGGGCGCCGGCCACCTGTGGTACGCCGCGGCGACGAACGGCCTCACCGCCTACACCACGCTGGTGACCCGCCGGGACGTACTCAAGCAGCGCGAGGACGAGCTGCTCAAGATGACCCGCGCCGTTTATCGTACCTTGGGCTGGTTCGCCAAGACGCCGGCGATGGAGATTGCCGAAAAGCTGCGCTCCTATTTCCCCGACGTGCCGACACCGATCTTCGCCGCTGCGATCGACCGCTATCGCGCCCTCAAGCTGTGGGGCAGCGACCCGGTGATCAAACGCGAGGGCTATGATCGCCTCCACGCGGCGATGCGGGCGTTTGGGGCTCTCAGCAAGGACATCCCCTTCGACGAGTGCGTCGATACAAACGTTGCCAGACGCGCAATGAATTGACGTGCTAGCGTCCCTGCGGAAGCGGGGGCTGCCATGATCATCAGAACTCTTCTGGCTATTGCGCTGTCGTGGATGCTGCTGTCGACGGCGGCACTGGCCGAAAACGGGCTCGAGCAGTTCGAGCGCGAGGTCAAGCCGCAGCTCCAGCTCCAGACCTTCACCTACAAGGACGCCGAGGCCCTGGGCAACGAAGGCTTTGTGCTGCACGACGTGGTCGCGGTGATGCCGCCCAATCACGCGATGGGCGACCAGGAGCGCACGCTCAAGATCGACAAGGTGACGGTCGAGGCACTCGACTTCGAGCGCGTGAACGGCAACACCGACGACGCGCCGCGCTTCGCCAAGCTCAAGCTCGAAGGCATGACCGGCGACGACGACACCCTCACCCTGCTCGATCCCTACGGCATCCCGCGCGTGCCGATGGACGTCACGCTGGACTACCGCCTCGACGGCGCGACCAAGGTCTTCACCCTCAACACGCTCGACATCGCGCTGCGCGGCCAGGGCAAGATCAGCCTGTCGCTGGTCATCGACGGCGTCAGCGACAAGGCGAGCGAGGCCGGCGATGCCCGGGACAAAGGCCGGCTGCGCACCGCCTCGCTCACCGTCGACGATCACGGCCTGCTGGCCAAGCTGCTGCCGGCGGTCGCCAAGAAGCAGGGCCAGAACGCCGAGGCGCTGACGGCGCTCGCCCTGGTCTCGATCGCGGCCTACACCGAGGGCCAGGGGGCACCGACCCTCAAGGCGCTCGACTCGGTGGCCTCGTTCGTCGGCGACTGGCAGGCGCCCAAGGGGCCGCTGGTGCTTGCGCTCGCCCCAGCCCAGACCGCGAAGATGGCGGACCTCGACAAGGTCATGCAGCCGAACGCACTGGTCGACATTTTTGGCCTCAGCGCGAGCTATCCCGGGACCCGCGACGGGGCCGCCAAGGCGGGGCCCTCTGTCAAGTAAAATCCCTTGTGATTCAATGCATTAGACGCGGCAACCCCGCCTCTCCGCGGCGCGTTTTTACTGTGCGACGGTCATCCCGGCCGTCGCATGCGTACGTGGAGAGAGGAAGCCATGAACGACCAGAACAATAATCCGAACCAGAACCCGTCGCAGACCCCGTCGCAACAGCAGCGTGAGCAGCCGCAGCGCGAACAGCAGCAGCGTCAGCGCCAACCCCGGAAGCCCAAGGACCAAGGCCAGGGACAGGGGCAGCCCCAGCCGAATCCGGACATGGGCAAGGACGACCAGCACCACCAGTAAGCCCCGGTGAACCCAGTCGCCACCCAGGAATGCCCGCCGCCGAGGCGGGCATTCTTTTTCAGGGAGAGTTGATCATGACCGACAAACCTAACAGCCCGCCCGACATCCCATCGACGCCGCCGACACCCGGCAAGGCGCAGCCGATCCCGCCGGAGATGCCGCCGACCGAGGTGCCGACGCCCGAGATCCAGCCGCCGCCCACGCCGCATCCTTCGGGGCCACCGGGCCCCGTGGCTTGACAGGTGGCGTGAGCTACTCCTTCACCGCGCCGGTCAGCGAGGAGACGTAGTAGTCGACGAAGAACGAATAGAAGATCGCGACCGGCAGCGAGCCCAGCAGCGAGCCCGCCATCAGCGAACCCCACTGATAGACGTCGCCTGAGACCAGCTCGGTCAGGATCGCGACCGACACGGTCTTCTTGTCGCTGCTCTGGATGAAGGCCAGGGCATAGATGAACTCGTTCCAGGACAACGTGAACGAGAAGATGCCGGCCGAGATCAGACCCGGGACGGCGAGCGGC
>DASXQC010000681.1:0-3403 GCA_036493235.1 Reyranella sp. | reverse complement strand
CGCGCCTTTGGCCACAGCGTCGCCGGATCGACGCGCGCTTCGGTGCGATCACCGAGCCAGCCCATGTCGCCCTGGAAACCCTTCTCGACGAAGGCGCCGAGCTGCTGCAGCCGCTCGCGTCGTGCCTCGGGCGCAAGATTGGCCGGCGCGAAGCCCACGGCGTCGAAGCCGAGCCGCAGAGCCTCGGCGCGGATCGCGTCACGCAGCGCTTCGGGCGTCGCCGGTTTGGGCGGCCGCTTGGGAACAGGCGGCGTGCGGGCCATTTAGCGTCCGCGGTACGGTGGTACGCCCTGGTCGGGGAGCCACAACCCCTTGGGCGGCGCGCCGGTTTGCCAGAACACATCGATCGGCATGCCGCCGCGCGGGTACCAGTAGCCGCCGATCCGAAGCCAGTGCGGCTTGAGCTCCTGGGCCAGCCGCGCGCCGATCGTCACCGTGCATTCCTCGTGGAAGGCGTTGTGATTGCGGAAGCTGCCGAGATAGAGCTTGAGCGACTTGCTCTCGACCAGCTTCGCGCGCGGCGCGTAGTCGATCACGAGGTGCGCGAAATCGGGCTGGCCGGTCACGGCGCACAGGCTGGTGAACTCGGGCGCCGCGAAGCGGACGAGATAGAGGTCGCGCGGCCTGGGATTGGGCACGGTCTCGATCTTCGCCTGATCGGGCGAGACGGGCGGCTCGACGGCGTGGCCGAGCTGGGTGAGATGGGAGTACTTAGCCATGCCGCCATCATATGCTATCCGACGCGCCCATGACCTGCCGACATGACACATAGGGTTGCGATCGTCGGAGCAGGGCCGGCCGGATTCTATGCCGCCGACGGATTGTTGCGCACCCAACCGGACCTGCGGATCGATCTGATCGACCGCCTGCCGACGCCTTTTGGCCTGGTGCGTGCGGGGGTGGCGCCGGATCACCAGGGGACCAAGGCGATCGTGCGGCAGTTCGAGAAGCTGCTGGCCGAGCCCGATGTGCGCTTCGCCGGCAATGTGGAGATCGGCCGCGATCTGTCCTGGGACGAGTTGCGCGCGGGCTATGACGCGGTGATCGTCGCCACCGGCATGACGATCGACAAGAAGCTCGGTGTGCCGGGCGAGGATCTGTCGTTCGTCTGGGGCTCGTGGAAGTTCATCGCCTGGCTGAACGGCCATCCCGACTTCCGGATCGGGCCCGACCTGTCGGTGGTCAGCAAGGTTGCGGTGATCGGCAACGGCAATGTCGCGCTCGATGTGGCGCGCGTGCTGGCGAAGTCGGCCGACGAGATGGCCAGGAGCGACATCGTGCCGGAGGCGGGCACGGCGATCGCTTCGGCGCCGATCAGCGAGATCACGGTGATCGGCCGGCGCGGACCGGAGAACGCCTCCTTCACCAACAACGAGGTGGCCGAGATGGGACGGCTGGCCCGCGCCGTCGCGGTGACCGATGCGGCCGGGCTCGACGTGTCGCCACCCGTGGCCGATTCGACGCCCGAGCGGCTGCGCAAGAGCAAGAACCTCGAGATCCTGCGCGGCTTTGCGAAGAACCAGCCGGGCAGCAAGCCGATCACGCTGAGCTTCGTGTTCAACCAGCCATCCTCCGCGATCTCGCCGGGTGAATTCGACCTGGTCATCACCTGCATCGGTTACTCGGGCGCCGAGTATCCGGCGGGCGAGGGTGTGTTCGCGGTCGGCTGGGCGAAGCGCGGACCGAACGGGACCATCCCGACCAACCGCGCCGACAGCCTTGCCGTGGCGCAGCAGGTGATCGCCTGGCTGAAGAAGCGCGATCCCAAGAGTGGGCCCGACCCTCTGCCGATCGCTGTCGACCTCGCCGGCTGGCATCGCATCGACAAGGTCGAGGTCGCGGCTGGTACCAAGCTGGGGCGGCCACGCGTGAAATTGACCGATTGGAAGGCGCTGCTGGACACAGCGGAGGGCTAAGCGGCTAGTATCCCTCTCCGCACGAGGAGGGAAGGTTCTATGCGTCGTTTCATCTGTACGCTGGCTGCTGCGCTGGCATTGGCTGCGCCGGCCAGCGCCGAGACCGTGCTGCGGGTGTCGCTGCATTCCGATCTCAAGATCGTCGACCCGATCTGGACCACGGCGCTGATCAGCACGCACTACGGCAACATGGTCTATGACACGCTGTTCGCGGTCGACGCCGACCTCAAGCCGCAGCCGCAGATGGTCGACAAGTACGACGTCTCCGCCGACAAGCTGACCTGGACCTTCACCCTGCGCGACGGCCTCGAATGGCACGACGGCAAACCGGTGACCGGCGAGGATTGCGTCGCCTCGATCAAGCGCTGGGCGGCCAAGGATTCGATGGGCCAGAAGCTGATGAGCGAAGTGAGCGCGCTCACCGCGCCCGACGCCAAGACCATCAAGATGGTGCTGAAGGAGCCCTACGGCCTGGTGCTCGATTCGCTCGCCAAGCCGTCGGCCAACATGGCGTTCATGATGCCCAAGCGCGTCGCCGACACCGATCCCAACACGCAGATCACCGACTACACCGGCTCCGGTCCCTTCATCTTCAAGAAGGACGAGTGGAAGCCGGGCGAGAAGGCGGTGTTCCTCAAGAACACCAAGTACAAGCCGCGCAGCGAGCCGCCTTCGGGCCTGGCCGGCGGCCGGGTGGTGAAGGTCGATCGCGTCGAATGGATCACCATTCCCGACCAGCAGACCCAGGTGAACGCGCTGCTCAATGGTGAGATCGACATGGTCGAGATCGTGCCGCCCGACCTGCTGCCGCTGATGCAGAAGGATAAAAACGTCAAGATCCTGGTGGTGAACAAGGCGGGCCGCCAGTACGACATGCGCTTCAACGTCCTGCACAAGCCGTTCGACAACGCCAAGGTTCGCGAGGCCGTGCTCTACGCGCTCGACCAGAAGCCGTTCCTCGAGGCCAATGTCGGCAATCCCGACTACTACACGCCGTGCAAGTCGGTCTTCCCCTGCGGCTCGCCGCTCGAGACGACCAAGGGCTGGGAGGACAAGCTCTCGGGCAACGTCGCCAAGGCGAAGGAGCTCCTGAAGGAGGCGGGCTACGACGGCACGCCGGTCGTCCTGCTGCACCAGACCGACATCGCCGGCCACAGCCAGCTCGCGACCGTCGCCAAGCCGCAGCTCGAGGCGGCCGGCTTCAAGGTCGACCTGCAGGCGATGGACTGGCAGACGCTGGTCGCGCGCCGCGCCAAGAAGGAACCGCTCGATAAGGGCGGCTGGAGCGCCTACTTCACCTCGTGGGGCTCGCCCGACGTGATGAACCCGGTGTCGGCTGCCTTCATCAATGCCTCGTGCGACAAGGCGACGTTCGGCTGGACGTGCGACGAGGGTATCGAGAAGCTGCGCGACGCCTTCTCCAAGGAGACCGACCCGGCCAAGCAGAAGGCGATCGCCGAGCAGGTCTCGGTGCGCCTGTCGGGCGC
>DASXQC010000680.1:0-4060 GCA_036493235.1 Reyranella sp. | reverse complement strand
GCGCGCACCATGCGCTTCTACGAGGACGAGGGTCTGATCAAGCCGCGCCGCCAGGGGCTGACCCGGCTCTACACCGCGCACGACCGCACCCGGCTCGGCTGGATCCTGCGCGGCAAGCGGCTCGGCTTCTCGCTGGCGGAGATCAAGGAGCTGCTCGACCTTTACCAGGTCGACCGCACCGGCGTGCAGCAGATGCGCGAGCTCTTGCGCCGCAGCCGGCTGCACATCGCCGATCTGGAGCGCAAGCGTCGCGATCTCGACGCGCACATCAACGAGTTCAGGGAAGTCGAGACCCAGGTCGCGGCCGAGCTCAAGCAGCGCGGCGTCGATCCCGAACGCGACGATTAGACGACTGAGAGACTGAGACCGAGGAGGGAAGCCATGTCCGTCTACAAGGGTCCGGTGAAGGACATCACGTTCGTCCTGAACGAAGTCCTCGACGTCGCGAGCCTCGCCAAGCTGCCGGGCTACGAGGATGCGACGCCCGACACCATCCAGGCGATCCTCGAGGAGGCGGCCAAGCTGTGCGAGAACGTGCTGTTCCCGCTGAACCGCACCGGCGACGAGGAGGGGTGTCATTACGAGAACGGCGTGGTGCGCACGCCCAAGGGCTTCAAGGAAGCCTACGACCAGTTCCGCGAGGGCGGCTGGACGGCGGTGACTTGCGATCCCGAGTACGGCGGACAGGGCCTGCCGGCGACGGTGGGCTTCGCGCTGCAGGAGATGTTCACCGCGTCGAACCAGGCCTTCTCGATGTATCCGGGTCTCAGCCACGGCGCCTACGAGGCGCTGTCGCGCCACGGCTCGGACGAGCTGAAGAAGGCCTATCTCCCGAAGCTCACCGACGGCACCTGGTCGGGCACGATGTGCCTGACCGAACCCCATTGTGGCACCGATCTCGGCATGCTGCGCACCAAGGCGGAGCTGCAGCCCGACGGCAGCTACTCGATCACCGGCACCAAGATCTTCATCTCGGCCGGCGAGCACGATCTCACCGAGAACATCCTCCATCTCGTTCTGGCGCGGCCTGAAGGCGCGCCCGGCGGCATCCGCGGCATCTCGCTGTTCCTGGTGCCGAAGTTCCTGCCCAAGGCCGACGGTTCGGTGGGTGAGCGCAATGGCATCCGCTGCGGCGCGATCGAGCACAAGATGGGCATCAAGGCCAACGCGACCTGCGTCATGAACCTCGACGGCGCCAAGGGTTGGCTGGTCGGCGAGCTGAACAAGGGCATGAACGCCATGTTCGTGATGATGAACGCCGCCCGCCTCGGCGTCGGCATGCAGGGCCTCGGCATCGCCGAGGTCGCGCGCCAGAGCGCCGTCGCCTACGCGCAGGACCGCGTCCAGGGCCGCTCGCTGACCGGCCCGAAGAATCCCAACGGCCCGGCCGATCCGATCATCGTCCACCCGGACGTGCGCCGCATGCTGCTGACGCAGAAGTCGTTCACCGAAGCGGCGCGCGCGCTCGCGCTGTGGGTCGGCATGCTGATCGACGAGGCCCATCGCCATCCCGACAAGGAGAAGCGCGAGGCGGCTGACGACCTCATCCAGATGCTGACGCCGATCATCAAGGCGTACTTCACCGACATGGGCAGCGAGTGTGCCAATCTCGCGGTGCAGACCTACGGTGGCCACGGTTTCATCCGCGAGAACGGCGTCGAGCAGCTGGTGCGGGACGCGCGCATCACCCAGCTCTACGAGGGCACCAACGGCATCCAGGCGCTCGACCTGGTCGGCCGCAAGCTGCCGATGAAGGGCGGCGCGGCGGCGCAGCGCCTGCTTGGCCTGATGTCGGGCTTCGTCGCCGAGCACAAGAGCGACGACAAACTGAAGGAGTTCGTCGAGCCGCTCGAGAAGGCGCTGAGCCGCGTGCAGGACGCCGCCTTGTTCCTGATGCAGAACGCGATGAAGAACCCCGACGAGGCGGGCGCCGCGGCGACCGACCTGCTGCGCCTGATGGCGCTGACCGCGATGGCTTACATGTGGGCGCGCATCGCCATCGCCGCTCACAAGGGTCTCGCGGCGGGCAACGACAACGCCTTCTACGAAGCCAAGCTTGCCACCGCGCGTTTCTTCACCGCCCGCGTGCTGCCGCAGACCACGTCGCTCAACCACCAGATCAAGGCCGGCGCTGCGACGCTGATGGCGCTGCCGGCCGAGGCGTTCTGAGCGTGCTGCGACGTGCAGCACTTGGCGGATTGGCCTGCGCGGAGTCGCGGTGATGAGACCCGAGTGGCGATTTCGGGGTATACCGACACCGCGGAGGCCAGTGAGGCGCTTGCGCAGGCGCGTGGCGAGATCGTTCGAGATCGGCTAGTCGCGCTTGGCCTTCCGGCAAATCGCATTCAGATCTTTGCCTATGGCGGCAACCGCTTGCTGGTAGAGACGCCTCCAAACACACCCGAGCAACAAAATCGATACGCCGAACTCTGGTTCCCGAATTGGCGATAGCTACGGCGCGACAGGCACTTCGATCAGCCCCAGATGCCGAACTAGTGGCCGGAAATCGCTGTCGTTGTGCAGCAGGGCCACCCGATTTTCGATGCACCAGGTGCCGACGAGCAAATCGATGGTCTTGCGGATGGTGATGCCGAGCCGCCGCAGCGAGCGGTAGTTGCGCGCCGCGACGACGGCGATGGCATCGCCCGCTATCGGTTCGATCTGGAAGCGCCTCAGGAGGGTTTCGACATCGCGCGCATCGCGTTCGCTGTCCAGCCCCTGCAGGACTTCGCACAGCATCAGGTCGCCGACGATGATCTCCTCGGCTCCCAGGGCAACGCGCAGCCGGCGGACATGCGGGGCGTCCTTGCCATTCAGGAAGTCGATCCAGACGCTGCTATCGACGACGATCACCGCGTGCCGCGACCTTTGCGGCTCTGCGCCAGGTTACCCGTCCAGCGGTAGCGGCCGAACGCGGCGTCGACTTCGCGCTGTCGACGCAACCGCACCATGAGGCGCAATGCCTCTTCGACGGTCTGCTTCTTGGTGGCCAGGCCGGAAACCTTTTGGGCCTCGGCCATCAGCCTGTCGTCGATCTCGATGTTGGTGCGCATATCCGCCAATGTGTATATAAGATACATAGTATACACATTCGAGGCGCGGCTCAAAGGTCCTTGCAGCGCGAGCAACCAGGGACCACCTTTCGAGCTACGAAGGAATTGCGCAAGGGAGCCTACCCATGTCCGCCGACCGCCCCGAGCCGAGCTCGCCCGCCTGCCTCGCGCACGAGGCCGATGACGGCTACATGGGCTACGCCAGCAAGGACGAGCTTGCCGCGTTCCTGAACGAGCTGCTCGAGGCCGAGCGTGCCGGCACTGGCGTGGCGCTGAAGAGCGGCCAAGCGGCGGCCGGTACCAAGTTCGTCGATTTGCTGCACGACGTGCATCACGACGAGGCACGCTGGTGCGCGATGCTGCTGAAGCAGCTCAAGGCGCTGGGCGTGCCGGCCTCGACCAAGATCGGCGCCTTCGAGGGCAAGGCGCTGGCGATTGAGGGCCTGCCCGAGCGCATGGCCTTCCTCAATCGCGGCCAGGGCTGGGTGGTGAAGAAGCTGCGCGAGATGCTGCCCAAGGTGCGCGACGACGGCCTGCATCGCGATCTTACCGAGATGCTGCAGAGCCACGAGGTCAATATCGCCCGCACCAACGAGGTGCTGCAGGCGGCCGGGTGATCTCCTTCCGCCGCGCCGTCTCGCGTGAGGACGCGGCGCTGATCGCGCAGATGGATGTCATCTGCTTTCCGATCGATACGCCGGCGGAGTTCGCTGGCGCCAACTGGTTCATCGGCTGTGACGGCGTCAGGTCGGCCGCCTACTGCGCCTGGAAGATCGTCGATCACGATGGGCCGATCGGCTTCCACTATCGCGGCGGCGTGATGCCCGACTGGCGCGGCCATGGGCTGCAGCGCGAGATGTTCCGCCTGCGCGAGGCCGAGATGCGCGAGCAGGGCATCGCCCGGGCCGTCACCTACACCGATGCCGACGGCGCCGCCTCGATGCGCAACCTGATCGCCGAAGGCTACCGCCCCTACGCGCCGACGTCTGTAACGACACTGTCCGGTC
>DASXQC010000679.1:0-6992 GCA_036493235.1 Reyranella sp. | reverse complement strand
CGCGCTGTTCGCCAACTCGCCGTTCCTCGAGGGCAAGGACTCCGGCTACAAGAGCTATCGCTCGCACATCTGGACCGACACCGATCCCGACCGCTGCGGCATGCTGCCGTTCGTGTTCGAGGACGGCTTCGGCTTCGAGCGTTACGCCGACTACATGCTCGATGTGCCGATGTACTTCGTCTATCGCGACGGCAAGTACATCGATGCCTCCGGGCAGAGCTTCAAGGACTACATGCAGGGCAAGCTGCCGGCGCGGCCGGGCGAGCTGCCGACCATCAACGACTGGGCCGACCATGTGACGACCGCGTTTCCCGAGGTGCGGCTGAAGCGCTATCTCGAGATGCGCGGCGCCGATTCGGGCCCGCTGCCGGCGCTGAACGCGCTGCCGGCCCTCTGGGTCGGCCTGCTGTACGACCAGACCGCGCTCGATGCGGCGTGGGACGTGGTCAAGGACTGGACGGTCGAGGACCACGACTACCTGCGCAGCCACACGCCGCGCAACGGACTCGCCACCCGGTTCCAGGGCCGGCCCTTGTCGGACCTCGCACGCGAGGTGGTCGAGATCGCCCATACCGGCCTGCGCGCCCGCAAGCGGCTCGATGCGCACGGCAACGACGAGACCGTTTATCTGGCGCCGCTCGATCGTGCGGTCGCGAGCGGCCTTGCGCCGGCCGACGAGCTGCTGGCCAAGTGGAAGGGCGAATGGGGCCGCTCTTTCGCCCCATTGTTCCGCGATTACGCTTACTGATGAAACGCCGTCTTCTCCTCGCCTCCGTTCTCGTGCTGCCGGTCGCCGCTCCGGTTGCTTCCCGGGCGCAGTCCGACGACTGGCAGACCATCGTCGCTCCCGACCTGCGCTTCCGGCTGGAGATGCCGTCGCCTGCGGCCAAGAGTACCGCCGACGAGAAGGAGAAGGGCCACGCCTCGCCGCGGGTCGCCTGGGAGTCCAAGCGCGGCCAGCAGATCTTCGACTTCGACTTCGTCGACTACGATCCCGGCTGGTTCTCGACCAAGGACAGCAAGGAGATGGCCAAGGAGCTGGGCCGCGGCGACGCCGAGAAGGCGTTTCCCAAGCCCAAGTACAAGTACGTGCGCGATGAGCCGATCACCCTGCAGGGCTGGGACGGTTATGCGCTCGACATCGAGGGCGAGGGCGGCACCGGCGTGATGATGCGCACCTACATCGCCAAGGACCGGCTGTTCCGCCTGCTGGTGACGGTCGGGGACGACCAGGCGAGCAAGACCGCTGCCAACCGCTTCGTCGATTCCCTGAAGCTCGCCGAGACGCGCGAGAACAAGACGACGCCGGTCGAGCCGGAAAAGAAATGACAGTTAGGGCGCCTGCAGCTTGTAGACCCGCGCGGCGGTGCCGCTGTAGAGCGCGCGCTTCTCGTCGGCCGAGGCGTTCTTGGTCAGGTGCTTGAAGGCGTTCCACAGCTCGGTGTAGCCGCAGCTCTGCTTGTCGGGCGGAAAGTTGCTCTCGAACATGCAGCGGTTCGGGCCGAACGCCTCGATGCAGGTCTCGATGTAGGGCCGCCAGGTTTCGGCCAGCTTCTCCGACGAGGGTGGTGAGTCCTCGAACTCGAGGCCGAAGCCGAACGAGGTCATGCCGAGGCCGCCGAGCTTCATGTTCACGTTCGGGCACTTGGCCAATTCGGTGATGCTCTTCTTCCACGCCGCCATGACTTCGGCCTGCTTGCCGGCATATTGGCCGATGCCGAGCGCGCCGCCGACGTGGTCGCAGATGATGGTCTGGTTGGGGAAGGCCTTCGCGAGGTCGATCAGGTCCGGCAGCTGCGGATGGAAGTGCCAGGAGTCGAAGGTGAGGCCCATCTGGCCCAGCACCGCGAAGCCCTCGCGCAGCTTGGGATCGAGCAAGCGATGCTGGGTCATGGCGCGCGAGACGAACTTGCCGGCGAGGCCCTCGTCCCACGAGGTGCCGTAGCGCACGCCGCGGAAGCGGCCGCCGGCGGCGGCGATCTCGGCTTCGAGCACGTCGCGCACCCTGGCGCCAAGCAGCAGGTCGACCCAGCCGATGATGCCCTCGCAGCCCCGCGTCTTGGTGAACAGACCCGAGGCGGCGATCGCCGACTGGCCGACCACGAACTCGATCTCGCCGACCGGCTTCATCTCTTCCGGGCCCGAGGCGCGGAACATCGCCTGGCATTCGAGGAAGACCGACGAGACGATGTTGTGGCCGCCGCCGAAATCCTTCAGCAGCTCGGGCAGGAAGTAGAGCCCGCGTGCCTCAGTGTGCCAGAGGTGATGATGCGGATCGATGATCGGGAGATCGGGCTCCAGCGCCCTCTCCGCGGGCCGCTTGGCGAGCCAGGCGGCGAGATCGGCATTGTTGCGGTAGGCGAGGCCGCGATATTCGCGTGTTGCCATGTCTTTCCTCCCGGACTTCGGCCTACGATAGCGCAACAGGGGACGAGATCATGCGTATTTGTGTCTTTGGCGCCGGCGCGATCGGCGGAAACTTCGCAGCGCGGTTGGCGGATACGGGCAACGAGGTCTCGGTTGTGGCGCGCGGCGCCCATCTCGAGGCGATCCGAGCCAAGGGCCTGACGTTGATCGCTGGCGACCGGAAGATCGTCGCCAAGGTGAAGGCAAGCGACAACCCGGCCGATCTCGGTCAGCAGGACGCGGTGATCTCGACCCTGAAAGCGACTGGCCTGCCGGCGCTGGCCGAGAGCGTCGGGCCGTTGCTCGGGTCCGATACGCCGGTCGTGTTCGCGCAGAACGGCATTCCCTGGTGGTACGGCCATGGCCTCGACAAGTCGCGGCCGCCGGCGCCTGACCTGTCGAAGCTCGATCCCGGCGGCGCGCTCGAGAAGGCGGTCGGCCTGCATCGCACCTTGGGCGGCGCGATCACCTCGCCCAACCACGTGGTCGAGCCCGGCGTGGTGGTGAACGAGATCCCCGACCGCAACCAGCTCTGGGTCGGCGAGATCGACGACCGGCCGAGCCAGCGCGTCGGCGCGCTGCGCGCGGCGCTCAAGGCCGCGGGCATCGGCTCGCCCGAGACGACCGACATCCGCTACGACATCTGGCACAAGCTGATGGCCAACCTGACCGGCTCGACCGTTGCCCTGATCCTGGGCCAGCCCTCCTCGGTGCAGAAGACGCCGCTGGTCAATCAGATGTGCCGCCGCGCGCATGCCGAGGCGCTGGCGGTCGCCGCCGCGCACGGCGTTAAGCTCGATGACAGCCCCGACGTGCGCTACGGACCCAAGCGCGTCTACTTCGATCACCGTCCGTCGATCCTGCAGGACTACGACCTCGGGCGGCCGATGGAGATCGAGGCGATCGTGCGCGCGCCGGTGGCGTTCGCCCGCAGCGCGGGCGTCGATGCGCCGACGCTCGCGGCCATCGAGGCGCTGACGGTTTCGCTGGCCGCGGCCAAGGGCCTGTACAACCCCTGAGGGCTGTCTCACAGTCGGTGTGAAATTTGGAGGTGCGTGAAGCGTAAATAAAAACGGTCCGGGAGGAAAACGATGAAGGCCAAAGGTCGTCGTCTTGCGTTGTTCGCCGCCATGGCGGTGCTTGCGTCAGCGTTTCCGGCCCATGCCCAGAAGCATGGTGGCGTGCTCAAGATCCAGCACATGGACAACCCGCCCAGCGCGTCGATTCTCGAAGAGGCGACGGTGTCGGTCCCCGCGGCCTTCATGTCCGTCTACAACAACCTCGTCCTGTTCGACCAGCACGTGGCGAAGAACAGCCTGCAGTCGATCGTGCCCGATCTGGCCACGAAGTGGGAATGGAAGGACGGTTACAAGACGCTGGTCTTCACCACGCGCGAGGGCGTGAAGTGGCACGACGGCAAGCCGTTCACCGCCAAGGACGTCGGCTGCACCTTCGACCTGCTGCTGAACGGCGAGACCAAGCTGCGCCGCAATCCGCATGGGGCCTGGTGGAGCAACGTCGACAGCGTGACGGTCGAGAGCGATACCCAGGTGACCTTCCATCTGAAGGCGCCGCAGCCGGCGCTACTGGGCCTGCTCGCGTCGGGCTACACGCCGATCTACGCCTGCCACGTGCCGGCCGACCAGATGCGCCGCCGGCCGATAGGCACCGGGCCGTTCAAGCTGGCCGAGTTCAAGATGAACGAGAGCATCAAGCTGGTGCGCAATCCCGACTACTGGAAGAAGGGCCTGCCGTACCTCGACGGGATCGAGTTCACCATCATCCCCGACCGCTCGACGCGCATGCTGAGCTTCATCGCCGGCAAGTTCGACATGACCTTCCCGACCGATGTCACGGTGCCGCTGCTCAAGAACATCCGCAAGGATGCGCCCAAGGCGGTGTGCACGATGCGCGAGACCGGCGTCAGCTCCAACCTTATCGTCAACGCCCAGGCGCCGCCGTTCGACAATCCCAAGATCCGCCGCGCGATGGGCCTGACGCTCGACCGCAAGGCCTTCATCGACATCCTGGCCGAGGGCGAGGGCAAGCCGAGCGGCATCATGCTGGCGCCACCTGACGGCGTGTGGGGCATGCCGGACGAGATGTTGAAGGACGTGCCGGGCTACGGCGACGTCGACAAGGCGCGCGAGCAAGCGCGGGCGCTGATGAAGGAGGCGGGCTACGGGCCCGACAAGCGGCTCAAGGTCAAGGTCAGCACGCGCAACATCGCCACCTTCCGCGATCCGGCGGTGATCCTGATCGACCAGCTGAAGCAGGTCTATATCGACGGCGAGCTCGAGGTGATCGAGACCGGCGTCTACTACAACCGCGTATTCAAGAAGGATTACGCGGTGGCCCTCAATCTCAGCGGCATCGCCGTCGACGATCCCGACGTCGCGCTGTTTGAGACCTATGGCTGCGGCTCGCTGCGCAACTACAACGGCTACTGCAACCCGGAGATGACCAAGCTGTTCGAGGCGCAGTCGCGTGAGCTCGACCAGGAGAAGCGCCTCAAGATGGTGTGGGACATCGACCGCAAGCTGCAGGAGGAGATGGCCAAGCCGATCATCGCCTACGGCCGCGCCGCCGGCTGCTGGCAGCCTTACGTCAAGAACGTGACGCTGCACGTCAACAGCATTTACAATAACTGGCGCTTCGAGGACGTCTGGCTCGATCGCTAGAACGATTTCGCCTGAGCGGAATGCGCTCCAGATCAACTGTTTCGTGAACGAAACCGGAGAGCGGGGGCCGATACAACTTATGCGGCGTGCGGCCTTGCCCATTCCCGGCCCGCGCGCTTTGCTGCCATTCTCCCTTCCGGCTCGAGGACTGAGAGAATGAAGCAATTGGCGCTTGTGCTTGCGGCGACGGTGGCCCTTGGCCTGCCGGCGCACGCCTGGGCACAGGCGGCGGGCGTCGACTGGGCCGACGTCGACTGCTCCGCGTCGCGGATCTGGCCGACCATGGGCCTGCACTGCCGGGCGACCTCGGCGCTGACCAACGACGCGCTGTCGACCGGGCAGGGCATGTTCCGCTTCTGGAACGCGGCCGGCACCGTCAAGGACGTGAAGTACTACTACTACGTGGCGGAAGCCGTGCATCCGACGTCCGTCCTCGCTGCCAAGCACGACCTGGTGGATGCGCTCCGGGCGCGCAGCCTGGAGGCCCGCGGCAGCATCAGCATGTCGGATGTCCACCAGCATGACGACGCCGACTATGTCTCGTTCACCAGCGCCGCCCGGGAAGCCTGCGTCGGCATCCGCAAGAACGGCCCGACCAACCCCCAGGGCACCCGCTGGGTGCTCTACGCGACGCGCTGCGTGCCGCCCGGCGAGCCGATCACCGACCGCGACATCGACCGCTTCGTCCGCGACGCGCGGCTGCGGGAGTAACGCTACGTAGCGGTGCCACCGACCGTCAGGGCGTCGATGCGGAGCGTCGGCTGGCCGACGCCGACCGGCACGCCCTGGCCGTCCTTGCCGCAGGTGCCGATGCCAGGGTCGAGCGACATGTCGTTGCCGATCATGCCGACCTTCGTCAGGGCTTCCGATCCGGCGCCAATGAGCGTCGCGCCCTTGACCGGCTTGGTGATCTTGCCGTCCTCGATCAGGTAGCCCTCGGTCACGCTGAACACGAACTTGCCCGAGACGATGTCGACCTGACCGCCACCGAAATTGGCGCAGTAGAGGCCCTTCTTGACGGAAGCGATGATTTCCTTGGGGTCCTTGTCCCCGCCCAGCATGAAGGTATTGGTCATGCGCGGCATCGGTGCGTAGGCGTGGCTCTGGCGCCGGCCGTTGCCGGTCGGCTTCACGCCCATCAGGCGGGCGTTCATGCGGTCCTGCATCAGCCCGACCAGCTTGCCGTCCTCGATCAGCACGTTGCGCTGGGTGGGCGTGCCTTCGTCGTCGATGGTGAGCGAGCCGCGGCGATCCGAGAGCGTGCCGTCGTCGACCACGGTCACGCCCGGCGAGGCGATCGACTGGCCCATCAGGTGGCTGAACATCGAGGTCTTCTTGCGATGGAAGTCGCCCTCGAGACCGTGCCCGACCGCCTCGTGCCACAGCACGCCCGACCAGCCCGAGCCCAGCACCACCGGCATCTCGCCGGCCGGGGCCGCGACCGATTCGAGGTTCACCAGCGCCTGGCGGATCGCCTCGTCGGCCTCCTTTTTCCAGTAATCGGCATGGAAGATTTCGCCGTAGGCGGCGCGTCGGCCGCTGCCCATGGAGCCCGCCTCCATGCGCGAGCCGTCGGCGCAGACCACGCTGACGTTGAGCCGCACCAGCGGCCGCACGTCGGCGGCGCGCCAGCCGCCGGCGCGGATGATCTCGACCACCTGCCACGACCCCGACAGCGAGATCGAGACCTGGCGTGCCTTCGGTTCTTTGCCGCGCACGTAGGCGTCGATCTCCTGCAGCAGCTTGACCTTCTTCTCGAAGGCTTCGCCGTCGATCGGATTGTCGTCGGCATAGAGCAGCCGGTTGGTGCCGCGCGGCGATTCGTCTGACGTGCCGCCCTTGCCGGCGCGCACGGCCTTCACCGTGTCGGCGGCCCGCTTCAGCGCCTTCTCGTCGAGCGCCGAG
>DASXQC010000678.1:0-5575 GCA_036493235.1 Reyranella sp. | reverse complement strand
GTCGATCGCCGTAGGCCTGGCCTGGTCCGGCCTCGCCTTGCCCCTGCCGACGCCGGTCGGGAAGTGGATCGACCTGCTGGGCGCCGCCGCCGCGCCCTGCGCGCTGTTCGCCATCGGTCTGTTCCTCAACGGCAAGGAAGTGCGCAGCGGCCTCGCCGAGGCGAGCCTCGCGACCGCCATCAAGCTCCTGCTGCAACCGCTGCTCGCTGCCTGCGTGCTGCCGATGTTCGTCGACCTCAAATCCGTGCCGGGGCAGGCGGCGCTGATCCTGGCGGCGCTGCCGACCGGCGCCAACGCCTTCGTACTCGCCAAGCAGTTCGATATAGCGGTTGAGCAGAACACCGCGGCCGTGCTGCTATCGACGGCGCTGTCGGTGTTCACGGTGTCCGCTTTGCTCGTCTGGCTGCACGTAACCTGACCGAGGGGAGACTGATCATGCTCCAAGAATTCAAGAAGTTCGCGTTGCGCGGCAACGTCGTCGATCTCGCCATCGGCGTGATCATCGGGGCTGCGTTTGGCAAGATCGTCGGTTCCCTGGTCGATGACGTGATCATGCCGGTGATTGGCCGCATCTTTGGCGGCCTCGACTTCACCAACTACTTCGTCGGCCTCACCGCCGCGTCCAGTCAGGCCACGACCTACGATGCCGCCAAGAAGGCAGGTGCCACGCTGGGCTACGGCAGCTTCATCACGGTGTCGGTGAATTTCATCATCATCGCATTCGTTCTGTTCCTGTTGATCCGGGGCATGAACCGCATGATCAAGCGAGAAGAGGCTGCCCCGCCGCCGCCCGCCCCGCCGACCAAGGAGCAGGAACTGCTGGCCGAGATCAGGGATCTCCTGAAAGCGCGCGCCTGAGATAGCGCACCGCCTTGGCGCCGCCGGGCAGCATCGCCCGGCCGACCTCGACGAAGCCCAGCCGCGCGTGGAACGCATCCGACGCGGGGTTGGGCGGCTCGGTGTTCACTTCGCAGACGACTTGGTCGTGACCGCGCTGGCGAGCCTGCTCGAACAGGTCGTCGTAAAGCCGGCGGGCAAGGCTGCGGCCGCGCTGGGCCGGTGCCACGACGATGCGATCGACATAGACGAAGCGCGGGTGGCGTTCGCGAAACCACAGGAAGTTGGGGCTGTCGTAGTCGGCGTCCTGGTCGAACGCGATCAGCAGCGCATCGATGGTGCCGATGCGGCGCGCGAGGAAGGCGCCGCGCACCAGCCGGGCGAAACGTGGCGGCTCCAGGAACGAGAGTTCGGTGGCGTGCGCGTTGTTCAGCGCCAGGGCGGCCGCGTCGTCGGCGTCGAGCGGTTCGATCACGCCGCCCGACGCTGGTCCATCAGTCCGTCGAGCTGGCGCGCCAGGGAGTCGGAAATCTTCGTCAGCGGCAGGCGGCATTCGGCTGAGTCTATCAGGCCCTGCCGCCACAGCAGATGCTTGATCGGCATCGGGTTGGCTTGGGCGAACAGCAGCGGCACCACGGAGGCGAGCGGCGCCCAGGCGGTGCGCGCGCCGGCGACATCGTTGTCGGCGAAGCGTCGGCCAACTTCGCGGAAGCGCTCGGTCATGATGTGGCTCGCGGCGAGGATGCCGCCGTCGGCGCCGTTGGCCAGCATGGTGAAGTAGAGCGCGTCCTCGCCGGTCAGCACCGAGAAGCCCTGGGGCTTGCGCGCCAGCAGGTCGAGCGACTGGGCGAGGATGCCGCTACTATCCTTCACGCCGACGATGTTCGGCACTTCAGCGAGCTCGAGCAGCGAGTCGTTCGAGAGGTTCACCGCCGTGCGGTACGGGATGTTGTAGATGAAGACCTCGCGGTCGGTCGCCGAGGCGATCGCCTTGAAGTGGGCGATGAGTCCGTCCTGGCTCGGCCGGTTGTAGTAGGGGCAGACCGAGACGATACCGCGGAACGGCAGGTGCTCGAGCCGCTTGAGCGTCTTGGCGACCTTCGCCGTCGCGTTGCCGCCGACGCCGACATAGACCGGCACGTCGCCCGCGACGGCGAGCGTGCGCTCGATCAGCGCCTCGGTCTCGGCGTCGTCGAGGGCGGGCGATTCGCCGGTCGTGCCCAGCGGGAAGAAGGCATCGACCCCGATCGCACGATAGTGGCGGACCAGGCGCTCGTAGCTCGTGAAATCGACCGCACCGTCCTTGAACGGTGTGATCAGGGGAAGCCAAAGGGTGTTGCGCATGGTGGCACCCTGCGCCTGCGCGAGGTATAAGAATATCGAATGTTTTGAATATAATCGTTCGGAATATCTTATGATTGATCTGCTGCGCACGTTCCTCGCCGTCGTCGAAAGCGGCGGCGTCACGCAAGCCGCCGCGGCTCTCAACATGAGCCAGGCCGCGGCCAGCCAGCAGGTGAAGCGGCTGGAGGAGCATCTCGACTGCCGGCTGTTCGAGCGGGTTGGTCGCAGGCTGGTGCTGGCGCCGGCCGGCGAACGGCTGCTTGCCCAGGCGCAACGGCTGGTGACGCAGAGCGATGAATTGCTGTCGAGCATGCGGCGGCCCGAGGTCGAGGGCGAGGTGCGGTTCGGCGTGCCCTACGACATCATCGGCAGCTTCGTGCCGGCGATCCTGCGCCGCTTCGCCAAGGCGCAGCCGCGCGTGCGCGTCAGCCTGGTGTGCGAGGACTCGAGGGTCGTGCGCCAGCAGATGCGCTCGGGCGGCGTCGATCTCGCCCTCACGACCGAGACCGAGTGCGGCCGCCACGGCGAGACGCTGCGCACCGACCGGCTGGTCTGGGTCGGCGTGCCGGGCGGCGATGCCCATCTCAAGGATCCGCTGCCCGTGTCGCTCGGTGCGCCGACCTGCGTGTTCCGTCCGGTGGCGATCGAGGCGCTGGGCAAGGCGCGGCGCGACTGGCGGGCGGTCTGCGAAGTGAGCCGGCTCGAACCGGTGCATGCCGCGATCGAGGCGGGACTGGCGGTGGCGCCGCTTTTGCGCTCCTCGGTCCCGGAACGTTTCGAGATTTTGGGACGGCATGCCCGGTTGCCGGCGTTGCCGGAGTTCCGCATCAACCTCTACGTCCCGCCCGGCGCCAGCCCGGCTACGCGCGACCTGGCCGACCATGTACGCGGATCGTTCCTCGGTTCGACGCCCCTGAACAATTGATACGAAGCCAAACTGGTCATATCGCGTATGAAACAATTATGGTCTTGCGCGAACTGGAGGGCCGAATGCGGTTGGTCGGGTGGGCAGTGAAGCTTGGAGCCCTGGGCTTGGTCTATTTCGGCATGACGTCGGGCATGCACATCACGCTGCCGGACGAGATCCTGGGCTACAAGGTCCCCGCCGGCGCGCAGGAGTGGGTCGATCGCAACGCGCAGATCGCCGAATACGGCAAGAAGACCACGGCCAGCTTCCAGAACATCGCGGATACGCTGGGCAAGCATTAGACGAGTTTCAAAGCGCCTGAGGGGGCGTCGGCGGGCCCGGTGCGGCGGTCTTCGGATCGCGCCCGGGCCCGTTCCATTTTTGAGACTGTTGCGCTCCCGCCACACCTTCCGTGGCGAAGTAGGAACATGGCGATGACAACGTAACGCCTCCTAAGTCGCCGCGTTGTGTTGGTGGCGCCGTTGAGCGTGACGGATGGCGCCGGCCGGTGGCTCCGCGCGTCACGTGTGGTTTCCTCCTCCCCCGCATCACCGCCGCCGGCCGAGTGTTTTGAGTAGAGTTCCGAGTACCCGAGTTGCCGTTGCCTTTTCCGCAACCTGCAAGGCAACGGTCCGGCGGCCGGCGCAACTCCCCCCGCGCCGTGCCGCCGGTCCTTTTTCCGGCCCGGTTTCAACGCGGCCACCTCAGCGTGGTGGCAGCAGCTTCTTGGCCTGCATCTCGGCGATCGCCTTGGCGAACATCGCCTCGGTATCCATCACCTCGGTGAATCCCGCCTGCATCAGCTTGATGGTCGAGACCAGCGCCGGCGGACCCGGCTGGGTGCGGCCGTAGCCCATCGTGTAATCGGCATACTCGAAGGAGAGGCCGACGAACGCCTTCAGCGTTCCCGACACCAGCCCGTGCTGCGTGCGGATCTCTGCCCACTCCGCCTCACGCGGCCGGATCTCCTTGTCGAGCGCCAGCGGCACCTGAGCGCCGGCGGCGAAGCCCAGCGCGTCGGCGATCGCCGGCCACACGTTGGGCCAGACGAAGACGTCGCCGTTGGTGACATTGAAGATCTCGTTGGCTGCCTTCGGCGACTCGCCCGACCAGGCGATCGCGCGCGCGAGCAGGTCGGTGTCGACCGCCTGTGCCACGCGGCCGACGCCGCCGGGATAGTCGAGCGCCGCCTTGCCGTCGCGGCGCATGATCGCCGCGTAGACACCTAAAGCGGGGATCACGTTCATCGCGCTGCCGACGGAGTCGCCTACGATCAGCACCGGGCGCAGGATCGACCAGTGCCACGCCTTGCCCTGCTGGCGCTCGCGAATGAAGCGCTCCTGGTTCCAGTAGAAATTCGGTTGCTCGTGCATCTCCGAGCGGTTCTCGCGCGCCGGCACGGCGAGCGGGCGCACATGCACGCCGTAGGCTTTTGTTCCTTGCAGCAGCGCCACGTGCGCGAGGTTCGGCGCGGCGCGCTCGAGTGGCTCGAACAGGTTCCTGAGCATCGCTTCGTTCAAGCGGATCTGCTCGTCCTCCCGCCAGCCCGCGACCAGCCCCGGCTGCTCGTAGAGCGCGGCGTAGACGAGGTGTGTGACGTCGGCGAGCTGTGGCGCGAGTGCCGCACACGCCGCGGCATCCGCCAGATCGAGCGGGAACCAGCGTGCGCCGCAGAGCTGGTCGGGCTGGCGTCGCGAGAGGGCGATCACGGTGCAGTTCGGTTGAGAAGCGAAGTGCTTGAGGCAGGCATAGCCCACCAGGCCGGTCGCGCCGGCGATCAGGACTGTCTTTGGCATTTCCGTCCGCAGGTTTTTCCGGCAAGAGGATACAGGGGGAGCTTTGCCGATGCGCTTGTCGATTTCTCTCGCGGTTCTGCTGCTCGGGGCCGTGCCTGCGCTCGCCGGCCCGTACGAGGACGGGCTCGCCGCCTACAACGCGCGCGACTTCGACAAGGCGGTGCAGCTCCTGAAGCCGCTGGCCGACAAGGGCGATGCCGGCGCGCAGGAGAAGCTCGGTCGCATGTACGAGCGCGGCAAGGGTGCGCCGAAGGACTTCACCCAGGCCGAGTACTGGTACCGCAAGGCCGCAGAGCAGGGCGATCCGGCGGCGCAGGCACGCCTGGGGTTCATGTACCGCATCGGCGAGGGCGTGACGCGCGATCCCAAGCAGGCCGCCAAGTGGTACGCGCTGGGCTCGATCAAGGGCAATCCGCTGGCCCAGGTGGGCCTGGGCTTCATGTCGATGGAAGGCATTGGTACCCCGGCCGACTTCGTCGCGGCCGCCGGCTGGTTCGACAAGGCGGCCAATCAGGGCGACGCCTCGGCGATGCTGGCGCTTGCCGCGCTGTACGAGCGCGGCAAGGGCGTGGCGAAGAGCGACGTGCAGGCGCTCAAGTGGGCCATCCTCGCCTCCACCGACGATGGCGAGTACGAGCAGGAGCTGTTCGACCGTGCCAAGCGGCTGAGCAAGGAGCTGTCTGAGCGCATG
>DASXQC010000677.1:0-4070 GCA_036493235.1 Reyranella sp. | reverse complement strand
GCCGCTGGCGCGATAGCCGAGGCCGAGACGTGCCGCCGGCACGCCGAACTTGCTGATGTCCGAGGCGATGCGGATGTCGCAGAGCAGCGCCACGGCCAGGCCGCCGCCGATGCAGTAGCCGCGGATGCGGGCGATCGTCGGTTTCGAGAACTTGTTGAGGCGCGCGTTCGCGACCTCGCCGATCTTGTCGTAGTAGGCGACCTGCTCGGGCGTGTTGCGCGCCTTCTCGAACTCCGAGATGTCGGCGCCCGAGACGAAGGCCTTGTCGCCGGCGCCGGTGACGACGACCACGCGGATCGCCGGATCCTTCTCGAACTCGTCGAGGATGACCGGGATCGCCTCCCACATGTCGGTCGAGGTGGCGTTGTGTTTCTGCGGCTTGTTGAAGACGAGCCGGCCGACCGGCCCCGCCTTTTCCGCGATCATGTTCGGCGTTGGGCTGAAGTTCATGACAATCCTCTTTTGCTGGGGGCGCGTCGCTCCGGTGACGCGTCATGTGTCGATACAGCCGAAGACGCTCCATCGGAGTGGCGCGCCCCCGGTAAAAGACTAGATCACCCCGCGCTTGCGGAAGCCTTCGATCGCGGCGGCGTCGTAGCCGACTTCCTTGAGCACCGCATCGGTGTGCTCGCCCTGCTCCGGCGTCGCCGTCCAGTTGTCGTGCTTGCTGCGGCTCATGTTGATCGCCTGGCCGATCACTTCCTGGTCGCCGAGCTTGGGATGCTTGAGAGGGTGCGCCATCTTCAGGTGCTTGACCTGCGGATCGGCGAACATCTCGTCCATCTTGTAGATCGGCCCGGCCGGCACGCCGGCCTTGTTCAGCTTCTCGACCGCCTCGGCACTGGTGAAGGCAGCCATCCGCTTGTCGATCTCCGCATTCAGCGTGTCGCGGTGCTGGACCCGGGCCTTGGCCGACGAGAAGCGCTCGTCGGTCAGCAGTTCCGGCGCCTTGATGCTCTCGCAGAAGCGCTTGTAGATGTGGTCGCCGGAGGCTGCGATGTTGATGTAGCCGTCGCTGGTCTTGAACACGCCGGTCGGAATTCCGGTCGGGTGGTTGTTGCCAGCCTGGCCCGGCACATCCTTGGCGAGCGTCCAGCGCGCGGCCTGGAAGTCGCACATCGAGATCATCGCCTGCAGCAGCGAGCTCGACACCCACTGGCCTTCGCCCGACTTCTCACGCTCGAGCAGCGCGATCAGAATGCCGATGGCGCAGTGCAGACCGGAGCCCACGTCGGCGACGGCAATGCCGGCGCGCGCCGGGCCGCCGCCCGCCGGGCCGGTGACCCACATGATGCCGCCCATGCCCTGGGCGATCTGGTCGAAGCCCGCGCGCTCGGCATAGGGGCCGTCCTGGCCGAAGCCGGAGATCGAGCCCAGGATGATCTTCGGATTCACCTTCTTCAGCGATTCGTAATCGATGCCGAGCCTGAACTTCACGTCGGCGCGGTAGTTCTCGACCACCACGTCGGCCTTCTCGACCATCTTCATGAAGATGGCCTTGCCCTCGGGCTCCTTGAGGTTGAGCGTGATCGAGCGCTTGTTGCGGTGCAGGTTCTGGAAGTCAGGTCCGTGGCGTGGCCCGCCCATGTCGCCTTCGGCGACGTGCGGCGGCATCTCGACCTTGATGCAGTTGGCGCCCCAGTCGGCGAAGTAGCGCACGCAGGTCGGGCCGGCCCGCACCCGTGTCAGATCGAGGACGGTGAAGTGGGAAAGCGGGCCTGCGGTCATGCGTTTCACTCTCGTTGGGACGACCCAACTCTGCTGGGACTACGCCTCCACACGTACCATGGCGGCAGGATCGATCTCCAGCCAGACGCGCTGGCTGAGCTCGAAGATCGCATTGGGGCCGGTGGAAACGCGCAGCGGCTTGGGCTCGCCCAGCGGCTTCACCTGGTAATCCCAGTGCTCGCCGAGATAAGCGCGGTCGACGATCTCGGCCTCGACGGCATTGGCGGAGGGCTTGGCGACCGACAGGCCGATCGACTGCGGCCGGAGTGAATAGGTCGCACCGTCCCGCTCGACGAAATTGGTGCGGCCGATAAAGCCCGCGACGAAGCGGCTGCGCGGCTTGCCGTAGAGCGCGTGCGGCGGATCGACCTGCTCGACGCGGCCCTTGTTCATCACCACGATGCGGTCGGAAGTCACCATCGCCTCGGACTGGTCATGCGTGACGTAGACCGTGGTGATCTTGAACTCGTCGTGCAGGCGGCGGATCTCGAACCGCATCTCCTCGCGCAGGTTGGCGTCTAGGTTGCTGAGCGGCTCGTCGAGCAGCAGCACTTCGGGCTCGACCACGATGGCGCGCGCGAGCGCCACGCGCTGCTGCTGGCCGCCCGACAGCTCGGACGGATAGCGGCCCTTGAGCGCGCCCATCTGCACGACCTCGAGGATGCGATCGACGCGGCGCTCGATGTCGGCCCGCGGCAGCTTGCGCACCTCCAGGCCGAATCCGACATTCTGGCCGACCGTCATGTTCGGCCAGATGGCGTAGCTCTGGAAGATCATCGACATGCGCCGCTTCTCGGGCGGCACCACGCCGTTAGCCGAGGAGATCACCTGGCCATCCATCTCGATCGTGCCGGCGCTGGGCGGCATGAAGCCGGCGAGCATGCGCAAGGTCGTGGTCTTGCCGCAACCCGAGGGGCCGAGCAGCGACACGAACTCGCCCGACTTCATCTCCAGCGAGAAGTCGTTGACCGCCTGGAAGTCGCCGAAGGTCTTGCCGATGTTGCGGAGGACGAGCTTGCTCATGTCACCGTGCGCCTCAGCATGAAATCGCGCCCGATCGCGCGCTGGCCGATCCACAAGAGCGGCAGGGTCAGCAGTTGCAGGATCAGCGCGAGGGCCGCGAGGTACTCGAAGTTCCCCTCGTCGCTCATGTCGAAGATCATCACCGCCACGACCTTGGTCTTGGGCCCGTAGAGAAAGATCGCTGACGAAAGCTCGCGCGTCGCCGGGATGAACATCAGCAGCCACGCACCGAACAGGCTGCGTTTCAGAAGCGGCATCACCACCCGACGCAGCGCCGTCATGCGGCTGCCGCCCAGCACCCGCACCGCCTCCTCCATCTCGGGATTGAGGCTGCGGATCGCGGCGCTGGCGTTGACGTAGCCGATCGGCAGGAAGCGCGTGGTGAAGGCCAGGATCATGATCAGGGCCGTGCCATAGAGCGCGAGCGGCGGCGGCGCGTAGGCCGAGTAGAAGCCGATGGCCAGCACCACGCCCGGGATCACGAACGGCGCCACGCACAGGAAGCCCAGCCCGTCGGCGAAGCGGATCAGCCGGCGATTGACGATGTACGCCACGCTGATGGCGATCACGGTCGCGATGGTGGCGCTGGCGGCGGCATAGAGGAAGCTGTGGGCGACTGCGCTGGGGGCGGTTGCATGCTCGAACAGCACAAAGCGGAAATTCCGGATCGTCAGGTTCTCGAGCGAGAAGCCCCTGCCCCACGCCTTGGCGAAGGCCGCCTGCAGGAGGAAGAGGTAAGGCAGGAAGACCGACATGGCGGCGATCAGCATGGCGTAGCCGAACGCGACCCACCGCACGCGGCCGAGCGCGATCGGCCGGCGCTCGCCGCCCTTGCCCGTCAGCGCGACGAAACCCTTGCGGCGGGTCATCAGGCGCTGGATCACGACCAGGAAGATGGTCACGACCAGCAACGGCATGGCGTAGGCGGCGGCGACCTCGACCCGCACCGGGTTGCCGAAGAACTGGAAGAGCTGCGTCGTCACTACGTTGAACCGCGCCGGGATGGCGATCATTGCCGGCGAGGCGAACAGCGCGATCGCTTCGAGGAAGCAGATGATCAGGCCGCCCAGGATGGCCGGCAGCGCCAGCGGCAGCGTGACCCGGCGCATGGTGCGCCAGGTGCCGGCGCCCAGGATGTTCGCCGCGTCCTCCATCTCCGACGAGACGAGCTCGAGCGCCGCCGTCGTGAAGATGAAGATGTAGGGATAGGAGTACAGCGCCACGACCATCACCAGGCCGGGGAAGCTGTAGATGTTGAACGGCCCCGCTTCGGCGCCGGTCAGCGCGACGAAGATCTTGTTCAGCCAGCCCGCGTTCGG
>DASXQC010000676.1:0-1858 GCA_036493235.1 Reyranella sp. | reverse complement strand
CATGATGGGTGGGTGAGGAGCGCAGCGTAATGGCCGATCAGCCAGCAGCGGACGCCGGACCGAAGTCCGCGCCCGTCGTCATCAAGAAATATGCAAACCGGCGGCTCTACAACACCGCCACCTCCGCCTACGTCACTCTCGATCACCTGTCGCAGATGGTGAAGGAAAAGATCGACTTCGTGGTCTACGACGCCAAGACCGGCGAGGACATTACGCGCCCGGTCCTGACGCAGATCATCGTCGAGGAGGAGAGCAAGGGCGGACAAACGCTGTTGCCGATCCCCTTCCTGCGCCAGCTGATCTCGTTCTACGGCGACAGCCTGCAGGGCGTGGTGCCGCAATATCTCGAGATGTCGATGACGCAGTTCGCGCGCAACCAGGAGCAGATGCGCAGCTACATGCAGAATGCGTTCGGCTTCAACCCGTTCCAGCAGTTCGAATCGATGGGCAAGCAGAACATGGCGATGTTCGAGAACGCCATGCGCATGTTCAATCCGTTCGGCGCCGGCCAAAATCCCCAGAGCCATCCCCAGACCCACCCGCAGAACCCGCAAGGCCCATCCCAGGCCAACGGCGCTGCCGAGCCGCCGAAGCCGCAGGCGACACCCGCGCCAGCCGCCGAGAAGGAAGGCGACGCGATCGACGGCCTGAAGCGCAAGCTCGATGAGCTACAGGGCCAACTCGCAGAACTCAGCAAGAAGAGCAGCTAGCACATGGCCGATCCGGCGCCTCCGGGCTATGCGGCGCGGCGCGTCATGTCGCCGTGCAAGAGCATCTGCATCATGGATGCCAAGAGCAACATGTGCATCGGCTGCAAGCGCACGATCGACGAGATCGCCCGCTGGCCGATGATGAACGACGACGACCGCCGCACGATCGTCGATTCGCTGAAGGCGCGGAAGCTGCCGCCGGCCTAGCGGCCCCCCTTAACGCCCCTTGAACGCCGGCTTGCGCTTCTCGCGGAAGGCGGACGTTCCCTCCTTGTAGTCCTCGGTCAGGCTGGTCAGCACGTTCTGATCGGCGTCCATGTGCGCGGCGAGATCGTCGAGCGCGTGGGCGAGGCGATTGACCGACGCCTTGCTCATGCGCACCGGGATCGGCGGCTGCAGCGCGATGCGCTCGGCGAAGGCCACCGACGACGCCAGCGCCTGGCCATCGTCGACCACCTTCTCGACCAGCCGCCAGTCGAGCGCCTCGGCCGCGCCAATGCGATCGGATGCCAGGATCACCGCCTGCTTGGTGCGCGCCGGGCCCATCAGCGCCAGCATCCGCGGGATCGAGCCCCAGCTCATGTTCATGCCGAGCTCGACCTCGGGGATACGAAAATGTGCGCTCTTCCCGCAGAAGCGGAAGTCGAGCGACACGACCAATGCCGCACCGCCGCCGATGCAATGGCCCTCGATCGCCGCGACCGTCACTTGGTCCATGTCCTGCCAGGCTTTGCACATCTTGGGGCCCAGCCGCTGGCGATGGATGCGCTCGCCGACGGAGAGCGTGTCGCGCTGCAGGCCCTCGGGATCCTTGAGGTCGGCGCCGGCAGAGAAGGCCTTGGCCGAGCCGGTCAGGATCACCACCGAGGTCTCGAGATCGTCCTCGAAGTCGCGCGTGACGTCGCGCAACTCGCGCATCGCCTGACCCGACAAAGCATTGATGTTGTCGCCGCGATCGAAGCGCACGACGGCGATGCGACCCTGCGGCCCCAACCCCTTCTCGACAGTGACGAAGCGGCGCTCCATGTCGGTGTTCCTCTCGTGTTACAGCAACGTTATTCTGCACCCATGTCGAAATCGATTGCCACCATCGCCCTCGAACGCCGCGTCGACGCGCTGTTCACCCGCTACACCAAACCCGGTTCGCC
>DASXQC010000675.1:0-7300 GCA_036493235.1 Reyranella sp. | reverse complement strand
CACCATGTTGCCCTTGACCTCGACGATGCCGCTGTTGGGCCGCGCAAGTGCCAGCTTCATCTCGTAGGTCGCGCGGTGCGGCGCCAGGATGACGTCGGCCGGCGGTCCCTCGACCGGCTGCGACTGCACCGGCGGCGGAGGCGGTGGCTGTTGCAGCGGTTGCTTTTGCTGAGCGTCTGCAACGCCACTTATCCACAGGCCCAGCAGGACTGCAGCCACAACCGCTGCAAGAGATGCTGCAGTGGGGACGCGAGGACGGCGAAAACTATGGATGGACAACGGGCGAATGGCTGAGGGCTAGGCCTTGTAGCCGGACGCCCAAGCGTAATATCCATACCCGCCGATTACCAGAAGCATCGCCTGCGTCAGGGCTGCACAGGGGGATTATATCCAATGACCGATCGCAAATCGCGCGTGCTCGCCACGCGGCACTTCCCGCCGGACGTCGAGACCCGCCTCTCGGCCAATTTCGACGCCAGGCTGAACCCCGAGGACAAGCTCTATGACGGGCCGGCGCTGATCAAAGCGTCCGAGGGCTTCGACGGCATCATGTGCGCGGCGGGCGACCCGCTGAACGCCGACACGATCGGCAAGCTGCCGGCCTCGGTGAAGATGATCGCCACCTTCTCGGTGGGCTACGAGCATGTCGACGTGGCGGCCGCGGCCAAGCGCGACATCAAGGTCAGCAACACGCCGGACGTGCTGACCGACGCCACTGCCGACATCGCCATGCTGTGCCTGCTGGGCGCCGCCCGGCGGGCGCACGAAGGCACGACCATGCTGCGCACCCACAGCTGGATCGGCTGGGAGCCGACCCAACTGATGGGCGTGCATGTCACCGGCAGGCGGCTCGGCATCCTGGGCATGGGCCGCATCGGCCAGGCGATGGCCGACCGCGCCCGCGCCTTCCGCATGACCATCCACTACAGCAACCGCACCCGGCTTGCGCCGGACCTCGAGAAGGGCGCGATCTTCTACGCCAATCCCGACGACATGCTGCCGCATTGCGACTTCCTGTCGATCAACGCGCCAATGACTCCGGCGACCCGCAAGTGGGTCAATGCCGAGCGCATCGCCCGGCTGCCGAAGGGCGCGATCGTGGTGAACACCGCGCGCGGCGGCGTCGTCGACGACGAGGCGCTGATCGCGGCGCTGAAGAGCGGCCACCTGTTCGCCGCCGGCATCGACGTGTTCGACGGCGAGCCCAAGATCCACCAGGGCTATTACGGGCTGGAGAACGCGTTCCTGCTGCCGCACATGGGCTCAGCGACGGTCGACACCCGCAATGCGATGGGCTTCAAGGCGCTCGACAATCTCGAGGCCTTCCTGCTCAGGGGACAGACGCCACCTGATTTGGTGACGCCTTCTTGACCGGCTTGGCCTCCGGTTTGGCATGGGCCACCGCGTGCGCGGGAGCGTGCGTGAGGGCCTTCGCCTTCTTCTTGATCGGCTTGGGAGCGGGCGCGGGCTTCTCCTCGACCGCCGGCGGAGGCGGCGCCGGCTCGGTGGCCGCGACGACCGGCTCGGCCGGCGCAGCCGCGGCGGGATCGGGCTTCTTGGCGTAGGCCTCGGCGCTCCAGCTGCTGTTCGGCTCGGCAGCCGTCTGGTGCAGCGGCGGGGCGTAGGACACGCCGTCCTCGCTCGGCATCCGCTCGGCGGTGTCGTAGTTGACGTGGTACGGGTCCTTGGCGCCCGGGTCGCGCGCGTGGCAGACGTTCTCGTTGCGGAACGCCCGCCACAAGGCGCAATCCTTCTTGGAGACCATCGACATGAAGTGGTCGGAGCCGCTCTTGCCGCTCTCGGCGTACGACGCCCCGTCGGCACCATAGCTGGCGGCGGTCACGGCGGAAACGGCGCAGCCGCCCGTGAGCAGCGGCAGGCCGAGGACCAGGAGAGCCAGCCGAGGGAAGCTCATTATTCTCTTTAAGTTATTTACTTAACGCTGTGAGAATATTTGATTTTCCGACCTCCGTCAATTTGACTGCTCGCTCTCCCGCACGGCCTGGACATAGACGTTGATGATCAGGGCGACGAGCAGGATCAGGCCGCGGATCAGGATCTTGAGGAAGCTGTCGATCTCGACATGGTCGAGGCCGTTGTTCAGCACGCCCAGGATCAGCAGCCCAATGATGGTGTTGCCGATACCGCCGCGACCGCCGAACAGGCTGGTGCCGCCGACCACCACGGCAGCGATCGCGTCGAGCAGGTAGCCGTCGAACTCGTTCTGCTGGGCGCTGCCGAAATGGGCCACGCCCAGCATGCCGGCGACGCCCGAGCACACGCCTGAGATCACCATGACCGCGCCCAGCACCAGCTTCACGTTGACGCCCGAATACTCGGCCGCCTCGCGGTTGCCGCCGGTCATGTAGACGTAGCGGCCGAACCGCGTGTAGGTCAGCACGACGTGCCCGGCGAGCAGGAACACCGCCAGCACGACCACGATCCACGGGATCGGGCCGATCGACCCCGCCCCCATCGTCGCGACGAAGTCGGGCACGGCGTAGGCGATCTGGCCGCGCACGAGCAGCGCGCAGATGCCGGCGCCGATCTGCATCATCGCCAGGGTCATGATGAAGGACGGGATGCCGATCACCGTCAGGCCGACGGCATTGACCAGGCCCAGGAAGGCGCAGGCCAGCAGCGCCAGCACGATCGCCACGATCCCGGGCAGCGGGATGTTGGCGATGTTCACGTAGTTCTCCTGCAGCGTAAAGTAGGCGACCACGATGCCGGTCGCGTTGGCGATCGCCGCCACCGAGAGGTCGATCTCGGCGCACAGGATCACGAAGGTGAGGCCGACCGCCATCACGCCGGCCACCGAGATCTGCGTCAGGATGTTCGCCGCGTTGTCGAGGGTGGCGAAGGACGGGCTCGCCACACCGAAGAACACGAGCAACGCGATCAGCGTCACGAAGGGCGCGATGTTGCGCATCTGGCTGCGCAGGAATGCCGGCATTGTTCCCTCTTCCGTCAGGCCGCTTCGAGTAGCCGGTCCTTGCTGACCGCCTCGCCCGCGAACTCGCGCACGATGCGGCCCTTCTTCATCACCACGATGCGGTCGGCGAGCGACAGCACCGTCTCGGGCTCGGTCGACATCACGACCACCGCCAGTCCCTGGTCGCGCAGGCCGTGCACGATGCCGACCACGTCCTCCTTGGCACCGACATCCATGCCGCGCGTCGGCTCGCTCAGCACCAGCACCTTGGGCGGCCAGGTCAGCCACTTGGCCAGCGCCACCTTCTGCTGGTTACCGCCCGACAGGCTCTGCAGCAGCGTGTCGACGGTCGGTGGCCGGATCGACAGAGCCTCGGCATGGCGGCGGGCGATGTCGCGCTCGACCGAAGGCTTGAGCCACAGGCGGGCGATGCGCCCCAGCACCGCGATCGACATGTTCTTGTAGACCGGCTCGCGATAGAACAGCATCGACCGTCGGCTCTCCGGCACGAAGGCGATACCGGCGCGCCGCGCCGCCGCGGTGTTGCGGAGCCGCACCGCCCTGCCGTCGATCGCCAGGGTACCGGTGCGGGGTTTCAGCTTGCCGAACAGCGTCCGGGCCAGCTCGATCACGCCGCAGCCCATGAAGCCATAGATGCCCAGCACCTCGCCGGCGCGGATGTCGAGCGAGACGTCGGCGAAGGCGCGACCGGCGCCGAGGCCACGCACCGCGAGCACGACCGGCGCCTGCGGCTTGCTGTCGAGCAGGAGGCTGCCGGTGTAGCTCTCCTCGAGTTCCTCGTGGCCGCGCCCGATCATGCGCTCGATCACCCACGCCTTGTCGACGCCGGCGGCAGGTTCGGTGACGATGCGCCGGCCGTTGCGGAAGATCGTGACGGTGTCGGAGACTGCCAGCACGTCGTCGAGGAAGTGCGAGATGAAGACGATGCTGCGCCCCGAGGCCTTTACGCCACGCAGCACCTCGAACAGGCGCTGCACCTCGGGCGGAGACAGGGCCGAGGTCGGCTCGTCGAGGATGACGATGCGGGCGCCCGAGAACAGCACGCGGGCGAGCTCGATCAGCTGTTGCAGGCCGATCGCCAGCGAGCCCATGCGCGCCTTGGGATCGACGTCGATGCCGAGGCTGGCGAGATGCTCGCGCGCGCCCTCGAACATCGCCCGCCAGTCGACGATGCCGCCGCGCGTCGGCTGCTGGCCGAGATAGACGTTCTCCGCGACCGAGAGGTCGGGCACGACGCTCAGCTCCTGGTGCACCATGCCGATGCCGGCCGCCAGCGCATCGCGTGTCGAGCGGAAATGCACCGAGTGGCCGTCGAGCGTCATGCGGCCCTGGTACTGGGTGTGCACGCCGGCGATGATCTTCATCAGCGTCGACTTGCCGGCGCCGTTCTCGCCGACCAGGCCGTGGATCTCGCCGGCGCGCAGCACGAAGTCGACGTCGCGCAGGGCCACGACGCCGCCGAAGGACTTCGAGATGCTACTCATTGCCAGCCGCGCCGGGACGTCGCCCGACGCGGCTGTTGACGCTTGCGGCATGACGTTCAGATCAGGAAGTGATCTTCCATCCACTGCATGCCGGGCGCGTTCTCCTTGGTCACCACCGGACCGTCGGTGACGATGTTCTTCGGGATGCCGGTACCCGCCTTCTCGCCGGCCGTGACCGCGGCAACGCCGGCGATGATCGCGCCGCCATGGATGCGGCACGACGGATTGCGGACGGTGGCGAACATGCGGCCGTCCTGCACGGCGCTGATCGCGGGCGGCATCGCATCGACGCCGCCGATCAGGATGTTGGTGCGGTTGCGCGCCTTCATCACGTTGTAGGCGGCGAGCGCCATGTCGTCGTTATGGAAGAACGCCGCGTCGATCTGCGGGTACTTGGTGAGATAGGTCTCCCACAGCCGCGCGACCTTGGTGACGTCCCAGTCGGCCGGCTGGCGGTCGAGCACCTCGATGCCGGGATACTGCTTGACCACGGCGTCGAAGCCGCGTGCACGGCCTTGCGCGCCGGTGTGGCCAAGCGCGCCCTGGGTCATGATGACCTTGCCCTTGCCGCCGAGCTTGGTGACCAGCGCCTGCGTCACCGACGAGCCCATGAACTCGTTGTCGGGGGCAAGGAAGCTGTGGACGTTGATCTTGTCGAGCGGCGCGATCAGCGTGTCCATGTCGATCACCGGGGTGCCGGTGTCGATCATCTTCTGCACCGGCTGGGTCAGCGTGCCGATGCCGAACGCCTGGATCGCCACGAAGTCCCACTTCTGCGACGCCATGTTGTCGATCGCCGCGCGCTGCTTGACCGCGTCGAGCTGGCCGTCGAACCACGTGACCTCGACATTGTAGAGCTTGCCCCAGTACTCGGCCGCGGCCTTGCCCTGGGCGCACCAGGTGGCCTGCAGCCCGGCGTTGGAGAACGCCGCCTTCAAGGGCTTGTCCGAGCGGCCGGCCGGCGTGCCGGCGGCCATCGCCGGACCGATGCCGACGGTGCCGAGAACGGCGGCCGCGCCGCCAATCGAAGCTGCCGCCAGAAAGTCACGCCTGCCTGAGCCCTTCGTGTCCGTCATCGCTTCCTCCTCGATCAACCGGACGAATGCCGGCCTTGATCGAAGTCTGGCAGCGCGACCGCTGAGCGGCAAGGCAGTGCCCTCCCCTCCAAGGGGGCGTCAGCTAGGGTCAAAACCCATAAAGTCGTGCGCCGCTGTGTCTGCTTCTGGCTCGACTCCGGACATCGGCGACGACCCCTTCGTCAGACACTGACCCAAAGCGGACATACGGGGTCGCTTGCTCGATTCTGCATCTAACTTTCTCGCCTCGTCGGAATGCCCGGTCACCGCTGCGACGACAAAATGGGGATGTCGCGACAACAAAATGGGGATCATTCCCGATGCGACGATGAACGAGCAATGTTAGCTTGTGACCCAGTCGGACGCCCATCGCGCAAGGCGCTCGAAGGCGTGCTGATGTTCTTCGCTGCATTGCATTCTTGGGAGGCGACCATGATCGATGAAGCCAAACTCAACGAGTTGATGGGCCGTATGCTCGGTGATTTAGGTGCTGCGGCCGGAGTAGGTCTGGTACGCTTGGGCGACTCGCTAGGGCTCTACAAGGCGCTTCAGAGTAAAGGACCGATGACGCCGGCGGGGTTGGCGGCGGCGACCGGCATCGCCGAACGCTACGCGCGCGAATGGCTGTCGGCCCAAGCGGCGGCAGACTATGTTGCCTACGACAAGTCCGACGGCACGTTCAGCCTTTCGCCTGAGCAGGCGATGGTGTTTGCCGACGAGGACAGCCCGGTCTTTCTGATGGGCGGCTTTGATACCGCCGCTGCCATCTTGGAGAATCAGTCCAAGGTGCAGGCGGCCTTCAAGAGCGGTGGCGGTGTGCAATGGGGCGATCAGGCGGGTTGCATGTTTTGCGCCGTTGCCCGCTTTTTCCGCCCCGGCTATCGGATGAACCTCGTCAACCAATGGCTACCGGCGCTCGATGGCGTCGTCGGCAAACTCACCACCGGTGGTACAGTAGCCGATGTCGGCTGCGGCCACGGCCTATCGACGGTCATGATGGCTCAGGCCTTTCCCAAGTCGCAGTTCGTTGGCTTCGACTTCCATGAAGGCTCGATCGCAGAGGCGCGACAGCATGCCAAGGAGCATGGCGTCACCAACGTTCGCTTCGAGGTCGCCAAAGCCAAGGAATTTCCGGGCAGCGACTACGATCTGGTGACCTTCTTCGATTGCCTGCACGACATGGGCGATCCTCTGGGCGCGGCCGCGTACGTGCGGAAGGCGTTGAAGCCGGACGGGACCTGGATGATCGTCGAGCCGATGGCCCATGATCGCCTGGAAGACAATCTCAATCCCGTGGGGCGTCTATACTATTCCGCTTCAACCATGATCTGCGTGCCGACGTCGCTGTCGCAGGAGGTCGGCGCAGCGCTCGGTGCCCAGGCCGGTGAAGCGAAGCTGCACGAGATGATTTCCAAGGGCGGGTTCACGCGCTTCCGGCGCGCCACGGAGACTCCGTTCAACATGATCCTAGAAGCACGTCCCTAGGACGCGCGCCGAAGAAGCCCTGCCAATAGAGAAAGGATGCCTTAGGGCGTCGTTTGCCACGTAGGAGTGTCCGCTTCTGGCCCAAAGCGGGCATCGAGTAGTTGCCGGCGGATGTCCGCTTTCAGCGGTTAAGCGGACTTCCGATCGATTGGGCACCATGTCTCCAATTGACCCCAAGCCGACATTTCCTTGAGCAGAGATCCCATGACGGCACGCGACGCTTCGGCCCCTGCCGCCCTATGGTAACTCAATGTTGCTTGCGGCCTCCGGGGCTGTGGCCGGTTCAGGCGGAATGAGCT
>DASXQC010000674.1:0-4185 GCA_036493235.1 Reyranella sp. | reverse complement strand
AGCCGCGGCGGAACTTGTCGTGGTGGTAGGCGATGTCGTTGGCGAAGTAGGTCCACGAGCCGTCCGACTTCTTGAGCGGCCGGTCGATATCGTCCCCGAACCTGGTCGCGCGGAAGAGCGTCTGCTCGCGATCTTCCCAGTCGTCGGGCTTCTTGTCTTTCGGTGGCTCGAGCCGGCCGGTATAGATCAGGCCCTGGCGCGACAGCTCCTGGAAGGCGCGGTCAACCGCACCCGATTCGACGAGGGCGCGCTCGGAAGAATAGACGTCGATGGCGACGCCGAGCGTGGCGAGGTCGGTCTTGATCTCGGCCATCAGGAAGGCGATGGCGAAGGCGCGCATCTCGGACAGCCAGTCGGCCTCGGGCTTGTCGACCCAGCGCGCGCCGTCGCGCTTGGCGATCGCCGCGCCGACCTCCTTCAGGTACTCGCCGGGATAGAAGCCGTCAGGGATCGGGCCGATCGCATCGCCCAGCGCGACAGCGCGCGCTGGATCGACAAGCCCGAGGCCGACTGGCTGCCCGTGATGCGCGAGTTCGCCATCGCCTCCCTGATGGCCGAGATCAGGACCGACCTGAAGACAATGGGCGTCGACATCGAGGTCTATTCGTCGGAGCGTGCGCTGGTCGAGGCGGGCGCGGTCGATCGCGCCTTCCAGGAGCTGTCGCGCCAGGGCCTGATCTATACCGGCCGGCTCGAGCCGCCCAAGGACAAGAAGCCCGACGACTGGGAGGATCGCGAGCAGACCCTGTTCCGGGCCACCCAGTTCGGCGATGACGTCGACCGGCCGCTCAAGAAGTCGGACGGCTCGTGGACCTACTTCGCCAACGACATCGCCTACCACCACGACAAGTTCCGCCGCGGCTTTGGCGACATGATCGACATCTGGGGCGCCGACCATGGCGGCTACGTGAAGCGCATGAAGGCCGCGGTCAGCGCCATCACCGAAGGGCAGGGCGAGCTCGACGTGAAGCTCTGCCAGCTCGTGCGTGTGATGCGCAATGGCGAGCTGGTGCGTATGTCCAAGCGGGCCGGTACCTTCGTGACCTTGCGCGACCTGCTCGACGAGGTCGGTCCGGATGTCGTGCGGTTCACCATGCTGACCCGCAAGAACGACGCGCCCTTCGACTTCGACCTGGCAAAAGCCACAGAACAGTCACGCGATAACCCTGTGTGGTATGTCCAGTATGGACATGCACGCAGCCGCAGTGTCATGCGGCAGGCGAGCGCCGCCGGCATCGAGGTCGATGGGTTGGACAGCACCCCACTCGACCATCTGGACGATGTCGGCGAACGCGCTCTTGTGCGCCTGATCGCCCAATGGCCGCGCCAGGTCGAGGCCGCCGCCTCTGCGCACGAGCCGCACCGCATTGCCTTCTATCTCTACGACCTCGCCGCCGCCTTCCATGCCCATTGGAACCGCGGCCGGGACGAGTCGTCGCTGCGCTTCATCGTCGAGGGCGATGCCGAGCTCACGCGGGCGCGGCTTGCATTGGTACAGGCTGTGGGAAATGTGATAGGATCGGGTCTAAAGGTCTTCGGCGTCACGCCCGTCGAAGAAATGAGATAAGGACAAGATGCACATCCGCCGGCCCCCCTCCGGCGACGGTCCAAAGATCTACCGACCGAACGAGTCGGTGGCGACCATGCGGCTGGAGCCGCAGGCGCGGCCCGTCGCGTACGAACCCGATTCGATCCCGCCCCCGCCGCGGGATTCGCTGCTGACCAAGGTCAACCGCCGTCGCGGTGCCATCCTGACCTTCATGGTGTCGTTCGCCGCCATCGCCAGCTTCGGCGGCGTTGTGTGGTGGGCGCATAACCAGGACGTCCGGGCGGGTGGAAAGGGGCTGGAGCCCCTGGTCGTCCAGGCGCCGACCACGCCGACCCGGATCAAGCCCGAGAACGCCGGCGGCCTGATCCCGCCCGACCAGGACAAGGAGGTCTACAACCGGATCTCCCCCGGCGCCGTGCCGGTCCAGCCCGAGAAGCTGCTGCCCGGGCCGACCACGCCCAAGCTGCCGCCGGGCGGCATGCCGCTGCCGACCGCGCCCAAGGAAGAGGCAAACAAGACCCCGACGCCGCTCCAGTCGGCGAACGGGACAGCTCCGGCCACGACGCCGGCCGCCACGACGACGCCAGCGACGCCCACGCCGCCGCCCAATGCGCCGACCGTGACCCAGGCGCCCAGCACCACGCCGCCAGCCAATGACGGCGGCACGTCCATCGCCAGCCTGATCGAAGGCATGTCCGGCTCGACCGGCGGTTGGCGCGTGCAACTCGCCTCGGCCAAGAGCGAGGAAGTCGCCAAGTCGACCTGGGCCAAACTACAGGCCGCGCACGGCGACGTGCTGGCCAACCTGCGCATGCAGCCGACCAAGGTCGATCTCGGCGACAAGGGCACCTGGTACCGCGTGCAGGCCGGCCCGCTCGACGAGAAGCAGGCGCACAGCATTTGCGGCACGCTCAGGAGCCGCCGGACCGACTGCGTCGTCGTTCCGCCGGCGCGCTAATCCCTCCCCATTTGAATGGGGAGATTTGAATCATGAAAGCCGCGATCTTCGGCTGCGCCGGCACGGTGCTCACGGCAGACGAGCGCGCGTTCTTTCGCGATGCCGATCCGCTGGGCTTCATCCTGTTCGCGCGCAACATCGAGACGCCCGAGCAGACGCGCCGGCTGACTGACGAGCTGCGCTCGTGCGTCGCCCGCGCCGAGGCGCCGGTGCTGATCGACCAGGAAGGTGGCCGTGTCGCGCGGCTCCGGCCGCCGCACTGGCGCAAGGCGCCGCCGGGCCGTGTGCTGGGCGAGCTCTACGCACGCAATCGCGAGACCGGCCTCGAAGCGGCGCGGCTCAATTCGCGGCTGCTCGCGCTCGACGTGGCGTCGGTCGGTTGCGACGTCGACTGCCTGCCAGTGCTCGACATTGCGCTCCCCGGCGCGCACTCGGTGATCGGCGACCGCGCCTACGCCGAGCAGCCCGAGGCGGTCGCCGCGATCGGCCGCGCCGCCGCCGAAGGCCTGATGGCGGAGGGCGTGATGCCGGTCATCAAGCACATTCCCGGCCACGGCCGCGCGATGGTCGATTCGCACCACACGGCGCCGACCGTCACCGAGTCGCGCGACACGCTGGAGCGAACCGACTTCCTGCCGTTCAAGCTGCTGAGCGACCTGCCGTGGGCGATGACCGCGCACGTGGTTTACGAGGCGGTCGACCCCGACGCCGTCCTGACCGTTTCGGCACGGGGCGTGAAGGAGGTCGTTCGCGGCCATATCGGCTTCGACGGGCTGCTGCTGTCCGACGACCTTTCCATGCAGGCGCTGGGCGGGACGCTGGGCGGGCGGGCGGCGAAGGTGCTGGCGGCCGGCTGCGACATCGCGCTCCACTGCAACGGCGAGTGGTATGAGATGGTCGAGGTCGCGACCAATACCGGGCCGATGACCCGGGAGGCCGTCCGGCGGTTCGAGGACGGCCGGCGGTATGTGGCCCGCCACCGCTCCCCGCAGGCGGCGCGCGAGACCGGGAAAAGGCTCACAGAACTGCTGCCGGAATGGGGATAAGGCAGCCGGGAATCCAGTGGCGGGCGGCGGACCCGCTGGATTAAACCGGTGCTCATATGAGCGATCAAAACGCGTCACCGCCTGCTGACGAATTTGCCGCCGACAAGTTTGCGACGGGGGGACCCGACGTGATCGCGCCGGGCGAGGGCGAGCTGATCGTCAATCTCGAGGGCTTCGACGGTCCGCTCGACCTGCTGCTGACGCTCGCCCGCGACCAGAAGGTCGATCTCCTGCGCATCTCGATGGTGGCGCTGGTCGACCAGTATCTCGCCCACGTGGCGCAGGCGCGGCGCATCCGGCTGGAGCTCGCCGCCGACTACCTCGTGATGGCGGCGTGGCTCGCCTACCTCAAGTCTCGCCTGCTGTTGCCCGAGCCGCCGGCCGGCGAGGAGCCGTCCGGACAGGAGATGGCCGACGCCCTGCAATGGCAGCTGCGCCGCCTCGAGGCGATGCAGGAGGCGGGCGTGCGTCTGATGGCGCGGCCGCAGCTCGGCAAGGATATCTTCGCGCGAGGCCAACCCGAGGGCGTGGTGGTCGTGCGCCGTGCCATCTGGGACGTGAAGCTCTACGACCTGCTGCAGGCCTATGGCCATCAGGTGCGGCCCAAGGACGCCGACACCTACCAGATCGCG
>DASXQC010000673.1:0-5568 GCA_036493235.1 Reyranella sp. | reverse complement strand
GTTGTTGATCCCGAAGCCGTGCGTCTCGAGGAAGCTGCGGTTGGGACAGGCGGCGAGCAAATGCACCGTCACGTCGTGCGCGCCGTGCGAGGTCACCGGCAGGTTGAAGGCCTCGGCGAGGTGGGCGACTTTCATGAACACCGTCGGGCCGCCGCAGTTGGTGACGTCGGGCTCAGGATAGGTCACGCCGCCCGCCGAGATCATCTGCCGGAACTCCCAGAGCGTGCGAAAGTTCTCTCCAGTCGCGACCGGCAGCCCGCCGTCGCGCAGGATGCGGGCATGGCCCGCGACGTCGTCGGGAATGGTCGGCTCCTCCAGCCACACTAGGTCGAAGTTGCGCAATGCTCGCGCCCGGCGGATCGCCTCGTCGGCCGACCACTTCATGTTGGCGTCGACCATCAGCGGGAAGCCGTCGCCGAGGTGCTTGCGCATGGCGCGGATGCGCTCGACGTCCTCGTGCAGCAGGTCGCGGCCGACCTTGGTCTTGATGGCGCGAAAGCCCTTCGCGAGGTTGCCGTCGGTCTGGGCCAGCAGGTCCTTCACCGACAGGTCGAGGTCGATGCCGCCGGCGTAGCACGGCACCTTCGGATCGTTGCCGCCCAGCAGGCGATAGAGTGGCAGGTTCGCACGCCTGGCCTTGAGGTCCCACAGCGCCATGTCGAGCGCCGACAGCGCCAGGACGGACGGCCCGCCGCGGCCGCCATAATGCAGCGCCCACCAGACCTTCTGCCAGACCGCCTCGATCAGCTCGCAGTCGGCGCTGGCGACGACCTCGGGAATCTCGCGCGCCAGCAGGTGATGGATCGCGCCGCCATTGTGGCCGGTCGTGTAGGTGTAGCCGACGCCCTCCTGCCCGTCCGCGTCGGTGACGCGCGCCGTGATAAGCTCGAACGACGTCATGACGCCATGCGTGGAGTCCGAAGCCGGCACGTCGAGCGGAATGCGGAAGTGCTGGGCGTCGATCGACTTCAGCTTTGCCATTGTCAGACCCTCTTCCGCCCCTCGACCGTATGCAGGTCGGTCTGGCGCGCCGCGCTGACCGCGAGCACGATCTCGATGCCGCGCACGATGTCGTCGAGGCTCATCGACGGCGCGCCACCGACCCTGGCGGCCTGCTCGGGCAGGTAGGGGATGTGCAGGAAGCCGCCACGGTAGTTCATCTCGTGCGCCTCGGCCATGTCCATCGTGGCGTAGAAGACGTGGTTGCAGACGAAGGTGCCGGCGGTATTCGACACCGCGGCCGGCAGGCCCGCCTTGCGCATCTCGGCGACGCACGCCTTGATCGGCAGGGTCGCCAGATAGGCCGCCGGGCCCTCGCGCACCACCGGGCGGTCGATCGGCTGCTTGCCGTCATTGTCCTTGATGCGCGCGTCCTGGACGTTGATCGCCACCCGCTCGAGGCAGAGCTCGGAACGGCCACCCGCCTGGCCCACGCCCAGCACGATGTCGGGCTGTACCTCGTGGATCGCCGCGCGCAGCACGATCGGCGATCGCGCGTAGGAGGTCGGCAGCTCGACCGTATGGACCGCGAGCCCGTTCATCCGCCGCTTCAGGCTGCGCACGGCAAGGATCGACGGATTGACCTTGTCGCCGCCGAACGCGTCGAAGCCGGTGACCAGCGCTTTCATGCACACCCATAACGAAAGGGCGCCCCTTTCGGAGCGCCCCTTCAGCTTAGCCCGTTCGACCTGGGCCGGCTACTTGTTGGCCTGGTCGACCGCGCGGCGGGCCATCACGTTGACCAGGTGGGCGCGGTATTCGGCGCTGCCGTGGATGTCGCTGTTCAGGCCGTCGGCCGGGACCTTGATGTCCTTGATTGCGTCCGAGGAGAAGTTCTTGGCGAGCGCGTCCTCCATCGCCTTGACCCGGAAGGCGCAGGGGCCTGCGCCGGTCACGGCGACACGCACGCCGTTGCCGGTCTTGGCGACGAACACGCCGACCATGGCGTAGCGTGAGGCCGGGTTGGGGAACTTCATGTAGCCCGCCTTGTCGGCCTTCGGGAAGGTGATGCCGGTGATCAGCTCTCCGTCCTCGAGCGCGGTCTCGAACAGGCCCTTGAAGAAGTCGTCGGCCTTGATCGTGCGGCTGTTGGTGGTGATCGTGGCGCCCAGCGCCAGCACCGCCGCCGGATAGTCCGCCGCCGGATCGCTGTTGGCGACCGAGCCGCCCATGGTGCCGCGGTTGCGCACCGCCGGATCGCCGATGTGGCCGGCGAGATGGGCCAGCGCCGGGATCGCCTTCTTGACGTCACCCGAGGAGGCGACGTCGGCATGGCGGGTCATGCCGCCGACGGTCACGCCCGAACCATCGACCTTGATACCGGCGAGGTCCTTGATGCCGTTGAGGTCGACCACGTCGGAGGGCTTGGCCAGGCGCTGCTTCAGCGTCGGGATCAGGGTCATGCCGCCCGACATGGCGCGCGCCTCGGGCTTGCCCTTCAGCGCGGATGCGGCCTCGGCCAGCGTCTTGGGGCGGTGGTAGGCGAAGTCGTACATCTACTTTCCTCCGTGGATGGCCTGCCACACGGTCAGCGGCGTTGCAGGCATCGGCACATGCGTGACACCGAGCGGCGCCAACGCGTCATGGACGGCATTCATCACGGCGGCAGGCGCTGCAATCGCGCCCGCCTCGCCGCATCCCTTCACGCCCAGCGGATTGTGCGGGCAAGGCGTGACCTTGTTGGCGAGCTTGAAGGACGGCACGTCGTCGGCGCGCGGCATGGTGTAATCCATGTACGAGCCGCTCACGAGCTGCCCCGTTTCCTTGTCGTAGACGGCGTTCTCGAGCAGTGCCTGGCCGACGCCCTGGACGATGCCGCCGTGCACCTGGCCCTCGACGACCATCGGATTGATGATGTTGCCGAAATCGTCGACCGCCGTGTGGTTGACGACCTCGACCACGCCGGTCTCGGGATCGACCTCGACCTCGCAGATCTGGGTGCCCGCCGGATAGACGAAGTTGGACGGATCGTAGAAGGCGTTCTCGTCCATGCCGGGCTCGAGCTCTTCGAGCGGGTAGTTGTGCGGCACGTAGGCCGCGAACACCGCCGCACCCAGCGGCACGTTCTTGTCGGTGCCGGCGACCTTGAAGGTGCCCTGCTCGAAGACGACGTCGGCGACGTCGGCTTCCATCAGATGGGCCGCGATCTTCTTGCCCTTGGCGATGACCTTGTCGGCCGCCTTCATGATCGCCGAACCGCCAACTGCGAGCGAGCGGCTGCCGTAGCTGCCCATGCCGAACGGCGTGGTCGCCGTGTCGCCGTGCACGACCTCGACATTCTCGATCGGCACGCCGAGCTTGTCGGAGATCAGCTGGGCGAAGGTCGTTTCGTGGCTCTGGCCGTGGCTGTGCGCACCGGTCAGGACCTGGACGTTGCCGGTCGGGTTGAACTTTATCTGCGCCGACTCCCACTGGCCGACACCGCCGCCGAGCTGGCCAATCACACGGGACGGTCCCAGGCCGCAGGCCTCGATGTAGGACGAGAAGCCGATGCCGCGCAGCTTGCCGCGCGACTTGGCCTCGGCCCGCCGCGATTCGAAGCCTTTGTAGTCGGCTATTTTGATCGCCTCATCTATAATTGGCGGGTAGTTGCCGGAATCGTACTGCAGCGCCACCGGCGTCTGGTACGGGAAGGCATCGGCCGGGATGAAGTTCTTCCGGCGCAGTTCCGCCGGATCCACCTTCAGCTCCTGGGCCGCCTTCGACACGATCGATTCGATCACGAAAGTCGCCTCGGGACGGCCGGCGCCGCGATAGGCATCGACTGGCGCGGTGTTGGTGAGCGCCGCCTTCACGTTGGCGTAGATCACCGGCGTCGTGTACTGGCCGGCCAGCAGCGTCGCGTAGAGATACGTCGGTACCGCGGTCGAGAAGGTCGAGAGATAAGCGCCCATGTTGGCGATCGTCTCGACCTTGAGGCCGAGGAACTTGCCGTCCTTGTCGAGCGCCAGCTCGGCATGGGTGACGTGGTCGCGACCGTGCGCATCGGTCATGAACGATTCGCTGCGGTCGGCCGTCCACTTGATCGGCCGGCCAACCCGGGAAGCCGCCCAGGTGACCATGGTCTCTTCGTTGTAGCAGAAGATCTTGCTGCCGAAGCCGCCGCCCACGTCGGGCGCGATCACACGCAGCTTATGCTCGGGGATGCCGAGCACGAAGGCCGACAGAATGAGGCGCAGCACATGCGGGTTCTGCGACGTCGACCACAGCGTGTAATTGCCGGTGCCCCGGTCGTACTCGGCCGCCGCGGCGCGCGGCTCCATGGCGTTGGGGATCAGGCGGTTGTTGACGAGGTCGAGCTTGGTGACGTGCGCGGCCTTGGCGAAGGCTGCGTCGACGTCGGCCTTCACGCCGAGCTCCCAGTCGTAGATCAGGTTGCCGGGTGCTTCGGCGTGGATATCGGGCGCACCGTCGAGTGCCTTGGACAGATCGACGTTGGCGGGCAGCACCTCGTAGTCGACCTTGATCGTCTCGGCCGCGTCGCGCGCCTCGGCAGCGCTGTTGGCGATCACCATCGCCACCGTGTCGCCGACATAGCGGACGGTGTCGGCCGCCATCACCGGATGCGGCGGCGCCTTGTGCGGCTGGCCGTGCTTGTCCTTGACCACCCAGCCGCAGATCAGGCCACCGACCTTGGCGGCCGCGATGTCCGCGCCGGTGAAGATCTCGACCACGCCCGGCATGGCCTTCGCCGATCCGGTGTCGATGCTCTTGATCTTCGCGTGAGCGTGAGGCGAACGCAGGAAGTACGCGTAAGTCGCTCGAGCGAGCGGCAGATCATCGACATAGCGGCCCGTGCCGGTGAGGAAGCGCTGGTCTTCCTTCCGCTTCACGCGGGCGCCGATTCCGGTCTCGGCGGTCATGGCGTCAGACTCCTGCTGCCTTCATTGCTGGCGCGGCGGCCAGAATAGCCTTCACGATGTTGTGGTAGCCGGTGCAGCGGCAGAGGTTGCCCTCGAGCTCACGGCGCACCGTCGCCTCGTCGAGCTGGTAGTTATTGCGCTTCACCATGTCGATCGCGCTCATCACCATGCCCGGCGTGCAGAAGCCGCACTGCAGCGCGTGATTCTCGCGGAAGGCCTCCTGCATCGGATGCAGCTTATCGGCGCTCTCGGCCAGGCCCTCGATGGTGGTGACCTTGCTGCCCTCGGCCTGCACCGCGAGGAGGGTGCACGACTTGATCGACTTGCCGTTGAAATCGACGACGCAGGCGCCGCATTGGCTGGTGTCGCAACCGACATGGGTGCCGGTGAGCCCGAGATGCTCGCGCAGGAACTGGACCAACAGCGTTCGCGCCTCGACCTTGCCGGACACCGCCTTGCCGTTGACGGTCATGGCGACATTGATGGTCATTCCTCTTCTCCCTTGAAGCAATGGTTGTGGCGCGCGAACGCACCCACCCGGGCGTTGGCCGGACTCTCGCAAGCCTGTCAGCCGCCGGTCAAGCGAATTGCGGATTACGGATAACGCTTCGGACGCGTTTCCAGCGGAAACGCTTTATCGGCTGATCAGGAACACGATGATCAGGATCGCCGCGCCGATGCCGATCACGGTCCAGTGTTTCATGCC
>DASXQC010000672.1:0-2625 GCA_036493235.1 Reyranella sp. | reverse complement strand
GGGGACTACGTGCCGGCGCTGCTGAGCGGCATGGCGACCAACTTCGAGATCTCGATCGTGGCGCTGCTGCTCGGGCTCGCGGTCGGCATGCCTTTTGCGGCGCTGCGCTTCTATGGCGGCCGGGCCAGCATCGCCTTCGCCGCGATCGTGATCTCGCTGATGCGCGCGGCGCCGACCTTCGTGGTGATGTTCTTCCTGCTCAACGTGGTGCGCGACGTGAGCCTTTTCGGCATGAAGCTCACGATGTCGGGCGTCATGACGGTAGCGGTCTCGCTGGTGCCTTATTCCGCCGCCTACACCGCCGATGCAGGCCTCGAGGCGCTGCGCCAGTGGGGTCGCGGATCGCCGCTCGGGGCGTTGCTCTTCCTGCCCAACATCACCCGGGCCTTCTTCGTGATCGTGATGGCGTCGGGCGCGGCCGCCGCGATCGGCGTGCCGGAAGGCATCTCGGTCATCCTGCGCGAGGCAGCCCTGCTGCCGACGCTCGGCGACCGCCTGGTCGTGTTCGCGATCGGCATCGTACTGTTCGGTGTGCCGCTGCAGATCGGCCTCGCCCTGATGCGCTGGCTGCAGCGCGAGCTTGGCCGGCGCCTGGTCGGCGTCTAGACCTCACGTAGAGTAAAGTCATGCCGTACCATTCGATCTTTCGCCCCGGCCTGTTCGACGGCCAGACCATCGTCGTCACCGGTGGCGGCTCGGGCATCGGCCGCTGCACCGCGCACGAGCTGAAGTCTCTCGGTGCGCGGCTCGCACTGGTCGGCCGCACGCAGGAGAAGCTCGATCAGGTGAAGGAGGAGCTGGGCGGTGATACCTTTACCTTCGCCGGCGACCTGCGCGAGGAGGCCGAGGTGAAGGCCACCGTGGACGCCGTGCTGACGTGGGGCGGCCGTATCGACGGGCTGGTCAACAATGCCGGCGGCCAGTTCCCGGCGCCGCTCAAGGACATCTCGCTCAACGGCTGGAACGCGGTGATCCGCAACAACATGACCGCGACCTTCCTGATGTCGAAGGAAGTGTACCTGCGCTGGATGGAGGGCAATGGCGGTGCGATCGTCAATGTCGGCGCCGACTTCGAGCTCGGCATGCCCGGCATGGGCCATAACGGTGCCGCGCGTGCGGGCCAGACCAACATCACCCTGACGGCCTCGGTCGAATGGGCCCATTCGGGCGTGCGGGTGAATTCGGTGATCCCGGGCTTCATCGCCTCGTCCGGCCTCGACCGCTACCCCGAGCGCGCGCACGACGTGCTGCGCAACGTCAAGGGCAAGGTCCCGCTGAAGCGCCATGGCACCGAGGCGGAGATCGCCGGGGCCATCGTCTACCTGCTGAGCCCGGCGGCGGCATACACCACCGGCATCGCGCTGCGGGTCGACGGGGGCCTGCACAACAACGCCAAGTCCAACTTCTACGAAGTGCCCGACCACGACCGCTCGAAGCCGTTCAACGGCTTCCCGCTCTATCGAACGCCCAAGGTCCTGGAATGAATGATCGCCGGCTCGCGCGCTGGACCGCCGCTCTGCTCGACAGGGCCGGCCGGATCGGCGCCGATCCGCGCGACAGTCCCGAGGCGACGCTGCAGAAGCAGGTTGCGGTGGTCCTATGCGTCGGCACCCTGCCGCTGACCGCGCTGTGGAGCGCGGTCTACTTCGCGGCCGGCGTGCCGCTCGCGGGCGCCATCCCGGCCTTCTATACGCTGTTCACGCCAATCAACACCGCGCTGTTCGCCTGGACGCGCAATGTCGGCTTCTACCGCTTCAGCCAGCTGCTCACGATCCTGATCCTGCCCTGGCTGGTGATGCTGGCGCTGGGCGGCTTCGGTCCGTCGAGCATGGTGATCATATGGGCGACGCTCTGCCCGCTCTGCTCGCTGCTGCTCGAGGAGCTGCGGCAGACTATGCTGTGGATCGTGGGTTTCGTCGTCTTGCTGGTGCTGGGCGCGCTGCTGCAGCCCTACCTCGTGCCGGCGCCGCTGCCGCCGGCGTTCGTGACGTGGTTCTTCGTTCTCAACATCGGCGCCGTCACCTCGATCATCTTTGGCCTGCTGTACTACTTCGTCGGCCAGCGCAATTTTTTCCAGGAGCGGTCGGAGAGTCTGCTGCTCAACATCCTGCCGAAGGACGTCTCGGAGATGCTGAAGCGCGAGCAGCGCACCATCGCCACCCACCACGCCGCAGCCAGCATTCTGTTCGCGGACGTGGTGAACTTCACGCCGATGGCCGCTGCCATGACGCCGCTCGAACTCGTCGATCTGCTCAACGAGGTCTTCCACTGCTTCGATGGCCTAGTCGACCGCTACGGTGTCGAGAAGATCAAGACAATCGGCGACTGTTACATGGTCGCCGCCGGCGTACCGGCCGAGCGCCCCGACCATGCGAGTGCCCTGGCCGGTCTCGCGCTCGACATGCAGGCGGCGATCGACTCGCGCACCTTCGGCGGCCGCCGGCTCGCCTTCCGCATCGGCATCAATTCAGGGCCGGTGGTGGCGGGCGTTATCGGCCGCAAGAAGTTCATCTACGATCTGTGGGGCGAGTCGGTGAACCTCGCCAGCCGCATGGAATCGCAGGGCCAGATCGGCGCGATCCAGATCACCCGCGGCACCTACGAACTGATCAAGGACGCGTTCGA
>DASXQC010000671.1:0-2181 GCA_036493235.1 Reyranella sp. | reverse complement strand
CGACGTCGCCGGCCTGGGCAGTGGCGATATAGACCGCGGCCTGCGGCGGTGTGCCGTGCAGGCTGCCGGTCGCAAGCCTCTCGGCGTGCGTGCTCTTGCCCGAGCGTGCGCCGCCCAACACCAGCGTGACGGGCGGCAGCGGGAAGGCGGGGATGTGCTCCAATCGGATCAGGCCGGCTTGGCGCGCACCAGCCAGCAGGCGCCGGCGAGCTTCACGCCGTCGGGCTGGGCATAGGGCTTCAGCGCCTCGGCGATCGCCTCCTTGGCCCTGGCGATCTGCTCCGGCGTCGAGTCCTTGAACCGGCGCGCCAACGGGCCGAAGTCGCTGATCCGCTGCAGCACGTCGGGAATGTCCTTGCCCTGGTCCAGCATCAGGTCGACCGGCTCGAACGACGGCGACGCGAAACCCGCGCCGGTCAGGATGCGCTCGACGCGGGCGCGATCGCCGAACGAATACTGGCCGGGATCCTCTGCGCCCGGCCGCTCCATCGGCGGCAGGTGCTGATCCGCGGCGCGCATCGGCACGCCCGCCCAGGGATTCTCCTTGGCCGGGCGCCAGCAGATGAACACCAGCCGGCCGCCAGGCTTCACGGCGCGGCGTATGTTGGTGAACGCCGCCGTCGGATCGCCGAAGAACATCACGCCGAAGCGCGAGAAGACGAGATCGACCGAATTAGCCTGCAACGGGAAGGCAGTGGCGTCGCCGACCTCGAAGGTCGCGTTGCCGAGCTTCTGCGCGCGCGCCACGCCGACCAGCGGCTCGGAGATGTCGACGCCCAGCACGTGGCCATTCGGCCGAACGGCCTTGGCGAGCTCGGCCGTCGTGCCGCCGGTGCCGCAGCCGATATCGATCACACGCTCGCCGGGCTGGGCATTGGCGGCCTTGAGCACCACCTCGCCGAAGCCTGCGATGCCCTTCTGAATGCGCTCGTAGGCGCCGAGCCACATCTTGCCGCCCGGGCCGTTCCAGAACGCGGCCTGGTCGGCCGCCAGCTCTTCCTTGCTCTTCATGCCTTGCTGCCTCCACCGTGGGCGGCAATGACGATCTCGCGCGGCATGTAATTGGTGAAGGCGACCTTCCAGGCATGCGCGGGGTCGGCGAACTCGAAATGCTCGATCAGGGTGACCGACACGTTCTCGATCTCGAAACGCACCGCTGCCTCGGGGTGCATGTTGAAAGCATGCGCCAACGCGGCGCGGATCGTGCCGCCGTGCGCCGTCGCGACGATGTCGCGGCCACGATACTTGTCGGTCAGCCGCTCGATCGAGCGCACGGTGCGCTCGCGCAGGTCGGTGAAACTCTCGCCGCCCGGCGGCCGGAAGTCCGGCGGCGCCAGCCAGAACAGGTGGCCGTTGTTGGGCTTCTCCGAGATCTCGGCGTAGGTCAGGCCCTGCCATTCGCCGAACGACTGCTCGGCGAGATCGGGATCGATCACCACCTCGCCGAACTCCGCACCGGCGCGGCCGAGATGCTCGGCGGTCTTGCGTGCGCGCAGCAGGTTCGAGGAGTACCAGACCGCGCCCTTGGGCAGCAGCTTCGCCTGATGCTTGAACAGCGCCTCGTTGCCGACGTCGCAATCCTTGTCGAACTGGCCGTAGCAGCGGCCTTCGGGATTGGGTACCGGCGCGTGGCGCACCCACCACCACCGCGTCACCTGTCCCGTATTCTTGGGCGCCAGCGCCATCGTCTACTCCTTCATTGCTGGGAGCGCGGCACTCCAGTGCCGCTCTTCCCGTAGGGACAACCGCATGAGCGCCACTGGAGTGGCGCGCTCCCAGCACACCATCAGTGATGTATCATCAGGGCGCAGACGATCAGGAAGGCCATTTCGGCCTTCTGCTGCACGGCGCCCAGCGTGTCGCCGGTATAGCCGCCGAGGCGTTCGGCGATCCAGCGCGACGCGAACCATGCCGCAAGGATCGAGACGGCGGGCGCCAGGATCGCGGCGAACAAGCCCTTGAACAGAAGCAGGATGAAGGCGAGACCCGCGCCGATCGCGAGCGTCAGCCACACGTCGTTGTCGGTCGGCTTGCCGGCCTGCGCACCGAGCCCGTCCGAGTGCACCGGCGAGAAGGCGAGCAACGGATAGGCTAGCGTCGCCCGCGAGAGCGCGTGGGCGCCGATCAGCACGACCAGCCCGGTCGAACCGGAGAACTGGGCGAGGCACGCCACCTTGATCA
>DASXQC010000670.1:0-7531 GCA_036493235.1 Reyranella sp. | reverse complement strand
GCAATCGCCTCGTAGACCGGTGCCAGATGCTCCTCAAGCCGTGTGCGCGACAGCTGGCCGAACTGCGCCGGCTCGGTGAGCGCCTCGAGCTTCGGGCCCTCGCCCTCGACGAACCATACCTTCTGGCCGAGCGCGTCGGGCACCACCAGGATGTCGGAAAAGATGATCGCCGCATCGAGGCCGAACCGCCGGATCGGCTGCAGGGTGACCTCGACCGCTTTCTCGGGCGTGTAGCAGAGCTCGAGAAACGACGTGACCGTCGCCCGCACGGCGCGATACTCCGGCAGATAGCGTCCGGCCTGGCGCATCAGCCAGATCGGCGGCGTCGGAAACCGCGTCCCTGCCAGGGTCTGCAGGAACTTTCCTCCCGTCATCGTCTTTCCCTCATGCTCCCCTTCTACTCTATTCATATTAGGTAGTAGCAGTAGTAGAGGGCGCGAATAGCGGGGATGGGCCTGATTAGACTCCCGTCCCCAGGCGGCTGTGGATCGGCAAAGCCTGTCGAATCGGCCTGTCCGGGGCGGATTCCCGATTCGCAGGCGATTCCTCCAAAGCCATCCAGAGCGGACGAAAGATCGGACGGTAAAGGCGAGTCGCGACCTGAATCTGGCCTTTCAGGACAAGTCGCCGGTCTGTCCCCGCTTTGCCTCCTCCAATCCCGGATTTCTCCCGCGTGGCCTGTGGGGTAAGTTGGTCGCCATGCCGGGCCGTAATTTCCACGTCCATCTGGTGTCCGATTCCACGGGCGAGACTGTGTCGAGCGTGGCGCGCGCCTGTCTCGTGCAATACGAGGGCATCTTCGTGCAGGAGCACGTGTGGTCGCTGGTGCGCACCAAGGGCCAGATGGAAAAGGTGATGCAGGAGGTCGAGCGCAATCGCGGGCCGGTGCTCTACACCCTGGTCGATCCCGATCTGCGCGATCTCGTACGCGACCAGTGCCGGCAGCTGCAGCTCCCCTGCGTCGGCGTGCTCGACCAGGCGATGAGCGTGCTGGGCCTGCATTTCCATTCCAAGAGCGAGCAGTGGCCGGGCCGCCAGCATCAGCTCGACGAGGGCTATTTCGACCGCATCGACGCCATGCACTACACGCTTGCGCATGACGACGGGCAATCGACGCATGATCTCGAAGATGCCGACGTGATCCTGGTCGGGCCCTCGCGCACGTCGAAGACGCCGACCTGCGTCTATCTCGCCAATCGCGGCGTGCGCGCGGCCAATGTGCCGCTGGTGCCGGAAGTGCCGCCGCCGGACGAGCTCGAGGCGTCGACGCGACCGCTGATTGTCGGACTGATCACCGATCCCGAACGGCTTGTGCAGATCCGCGTCAATCGCCTGCGCCTGCTGCAGCGCGACACCGAGAGCGAATACACCGACATGGAGCGCGTGCAGCGCGAGATCCAGGACGCGCGCCGGCTCTATGCCCGTAAGAAATGGGCGACCATCGACGTCACAAGGCGCTCGATCGAGGAGACGGCGGCGGCGATCCTCGCGATGCTGTCCCAACGCCGCGAGCAACGGCAGGTCGCGCAGTAGCGGTTTTGCAAAAGGAGGCGGTCATGCGTGGACGTTTCCTGGGTTCGATTCTCATCCTTGTTTCGACAGCGGCCGCCGCGGCCAACGGCATCGACGTGAGCCGCGGCGAGGATACGACGGTGTTCGGCAGCTGCGTGCCGAGCCTGGTGGTCGAGAACAAGTCGGCCGAGACGATCGACTTCCTGCAGGTCGACCTGACCGTGGTGCTGAACGACGGCGAGCAGCGCACCGTACCTTTGCAGTCGGCCTATCACGAAGGCGTGCTCTATCCTATTGCGCCGGGCAGCAAGGCGATCCTGAAGCAGCCGCTCGACCTCTCACGTTCGCTGGGCGTAGGCTGCGGCGAACTCAAGAGCCGCACCGTCGCTCGCACGATCTGCGAGGCCGCCGGTAAGGCCTGCGCCTCGTCGGTGATGGTCCAGCCGTAAAGTCTTCCTCCCTATGCGAACCATGGGGAGGTGTCGCGGTAGTCCGCGACGGAGGGGTCATGGGCAACGTGCCTGGTGCTCATGACCCCTCCGCCCCGCCATGAGCGGGGCACCTCCCCGCGCTGCGCGCAGGGAGGAATAGCGCGAGGAACAGCTGCCACAGCACTCGCGTTGCTGTCCTCATGGCAAAAGGTCGGCGCGAGCTCGAATCCCGGAAGGCGGTCCATGCGGCGTTGCTGGGCAACGTCTTGGTGGCGTTCACCAAGTTCGTGGCGGCGTTCCTGAGCGGCAGCCCCTCGATGATGAGCGAGGGCGTGCATTCCCTGGTCGACACCGGCAACCAGGCGCTGCTTCTCTACGGCTACCGCAGCTCCCGGCGTGAGCCCGACCGGCAGCATCCGCTGGGCTACGGTCGCGAGCTCTATTTCTGGAGTTTCATGGTGGCGGTGCTGCTGTTCACCCTGGGCGCCGGCGTGTCGGTCTACGAGGGCATCAGCCACATCCGCCATCCACGGCCGATCGAGTACGTGACCGTGAACTACGTCGTGCTGGCGCTGTCCTTCGTCTTCGAGGCGAGCTCGTGGTGGGTGGCGCTCAGCATCTTCAGCAAGCGCAAGGGCTCTCGCAGCTACTGGCGCGCGGTGCGTGAGAGCAAGGATCCACCGGCCTTCATGGTGTTGTTCGAGGACAGCGCGGCGCTGATCGGCATCGCCATCGCGGCGGCCGGCATCTTCGCGGCCGACCGGACCGGCATCGCCGAGCTCGACGGCGTGGCCTCGGTGCTGATCGGCGCCGTGTTGGCGGTCGCGGCGATCCTGGTGGCGCGCGAAAGCAAGGGCCTGCTGATCGGCGAGCGGGCGAGCGATCGGGTTGCGCAATCCATCGCCGACCTCGCGCGCAGCGAGCCCGGCATCGAGGGCGCGAGCCGCATCCTCACCATCCATCTCGCGCCGGAGCAGATCGTGGCGGCGCTCGACCTCGAATTCGTCGACGAGCTCAAGACGCCACAGATCGAGCGCAGCGTGCTGGCGCTCGAGCAGCGCGTGCGGGAGAAGCACCCCGAGGTGGTCGCTCTGTTCATCAAGCCCAAGGCCGCGCCGGCGGTGGTAGCGCCGGAGCCTTGAGTCGTCATCGGCTGGCGACCGTCGCGCGTAGCTGCATCGGCCGTCCGTCGCGCAAGACCGTGATCTGGGCCACCTGGCCCGCGCGCAGCAGGCCGATCGCGTTGTGCAATGCGTCGGCGTCGGCAATCGACTGGCCCGCGACCGCGACCACCACGTCGCCCGGCCGCAGGCCCGACTTTGCCGCCGGCGATTCGGGCTCGACCGAGGAGATGAGGGCGCCGGTCTGGTCTGCGCGCAGGTCGAGCGACGCCGCGAGTTGTGGCGTGAGATCCTGGATGCCGATGCCGAGATGGCCATGCTGCACCGTGCCGCCCCGCTCGATCTGCTCGACGACCTGGTGCACCAGGTTGACCGGGATGGCGAAGCCGATGCCGACATTGCCGCCGCTCGGGCCGATGATCGCGGCGTTGATGCCGACCAGCTCGCCCGCGAGATCGACCAGCGCGCCGCCGGAGTTGCCGGGATTGATCGGCGCATCGGTCTGGATGAAGTCCTCGTAGCCCTTGCCGAGGCCCCGGCGCTTCAACGCGCTGACGATGCCGTGGGTCACGGTCTGGCCGATGCCGAACGGATTGCCGATCGCCAGCACGTAGTCGCCTACCTGCAGGTTGTCGGAGTTGCCGAGCGGCAGGGTGTCGAGGTCGTGCAGCGGCACGCGGATCACGGCGAGGTCGGTATCGGGATCGCTGCCGACCTTGCGGCCCTGCAGCTTGCGGCCGTCCCAAAGGGTCACCGTGATGTTGGTGGCATGCTCGACCACATGGTTGTTGGTGACGATCAGGCCGGCATGCCCGTCGATCACCACACCCGAGCCTACCGCCTGGATCTCGCGCTCGATCGGCCCCGAGGGGATGTCGAAGAACTGGCGGAAGAAGGGATCGTTGAACAACGGGTTCTGCTGCATCGCCACCTTGCCGGTGATGGCGATGCTGACCACCGCCGGCGCGGCCCGCCGGACGACGGGAGCGAGGGTAGGTTCGGCGTGTAGTGACTGGAGGGGGAGAAGGGCGACAAGGGCGGCGACGAGGGTGAGCAGGGGGCGCATGATCGGAGCGTGGCGGCAAAATCGGGCAAGAAGCTGGCAGAGGCTCGCGCCCAGCGTCGCACCACCCTAAACTTGGCTGTTTCCGGAGGGATCGATGACAAATGTGCTCGACGCCTACCTGGTCGATTCCGACCTGTCGTTCCTCGATAAGGCCAAGATCCAGGCGCAGGTGCTGGTTCCGGTGGTGCGGGCGCTGCGCGCCGAGCTCGGCAAGGAGAAGGCGGATGCGCTGGTGAAGGAGGCGCTGGGCGACTGGTCGCGGCAGATGTTCGCCTCTATCGGCAAGGATTTCGAAGGAGGCCGCCGGCGCTGGTCCAAGATGCAGGGCGCGCTGAACGAGATATCGCTGCCGGGCGTCGATGTGACCGACGCGGTCAAGGATGCCGGGAAGCTCGAGTTCGACGTCACGCGCTGTCGCTATGCCGAGTTCTTCAAGGCGCTGAACGAGCCCGAGTTGGGCGCGCTGCTGATGTGCTCGACCGATTTCGACATCGCCGCGACCAGCGACGGCGAGGTCACGCTGAAACGCGAGCAGACCATCATGCAGGGCGCGCCGAGCTGCACCTTCCGCTACAAGTTCGCGCCGCGCTGACCGTCGTCCCGAGCGACTTCAGGTCATTTGGTTCAGGGGCTGCTGTCCCCACCGTGCCCGCCGCCGTCGGAATGAGAGGACCCGCTGTCCGAGCCGCTGTGGTGGCTCGTGCCGCCCAATGCCATGCCGCTGTCGTCGTGATGGCCCCTGAAGATGCGCGGCATGCCCCACATCAGGAAGAACGCAAAGGCGATGATGGCAATCAGCACGGCGAGGACCAGCGCGACCGCCATGACGTTATTCCGCCGCTTTCATCGCCGGCTCAAAGCGGGCGTCGAAGTCGCGGATGGATTTCTCGACTTCGGTGGCGATCTGCTTGAGCTTGTCGGCGTTCACCACCTTCAGGCCGAACACGTCCTTGACGTAGAACACGTCGACCGCACGCTCGCCGTAGGTGGTGATGTGTGCCGACTGGATCTGCAGGTTGAGTCGGGTCAGCGCGCGGGTGACGATGTGCAGGAAGCCCGGCCGGTCGCGGCCGTTGACCTCGAGCACGGTGTAGGTGTCCGACGCAGTGTTGTCGATCAGCACGCGCGGCTGCACCGTGAACACGCGGTCGCGCTTGGGCCACGAGTTCCGCTGCGAATCGAGCTCGCGGGCGATGTCGAGCCGGTTGGAGAGCGCGATCTCGACGCGCGCGGCCAGCCGCGCGAGGCGCTGCGGACCATCGAACGGCTTGCCCTCGAGATCCTGGATCCAGAACGTGTCGAGCGCCATGCCGTTGGCCAGGGTGAAGATCTTGGCGTCCATGATGTTGGCGCCCGAAATCGCCATCGCGCCGGCGAGGCGCGCGAACAGGCCGTGCGTATCGAGCGTATAGATCGTGATCTCGGTGACCGAGCGGTCGGGCTGGACGCGATGCTCGATCGCGAGCGGCTGCTTGTCGCGCTCGGCCCGGCGCACCAGCTCGGCCTGGCGCACCAGCGTATCGATCGGGAAGGAGAGCCAGTAAGGCGCGTAGCCGCGGCCGAAATGTTCCTCCTTCTCGGCGTCGATCCAGCTGCCGAGATGCGTGGCCACCTCGGCCTGCACCGCCTTCATCCGCTCGGTGCGGCCGCCCGACAGCGTGCCGCCCGACATGACCCGCTCGGCCGCGTTGTACAGCTGGCGCAGGAGCGCGGCCTTCCAGCCGTTCCAGACGTTCGGACCCACGGCGCGGATGTCGCAAACCGTCAGCACCAGCAACAGCCGTAGCCGCTCGGGCGATTGAACCAGCGCGGCGAAGGTGTCGATGGTCTTGGGATCCATCAAATCGCGCTGGAACGCGGTCGACGACATGGCGAGGTGGTAGCGTACCAGCCACGCCACGGTCTCGGTCTCGGCCTCGCTGAGGCCCAGCCGGGGCCCGAGGTTCATCGCCACCTCGGCGCCGAGGATCGAGTGATCGCCGCCGCGGCCCTTGGCGATGTCGTGCAGCAGCACCGAGAGATAGAGGACCGGCCGCGACAGGATGTTGTGAATGATCCCGGCCGACAGCGGATGGTCTTCCTTGAGGGTGCCGTTCTCGATGCGCGCCAGGATGCCGATCGCGCGGATCGTGTGCTCGTCGACCGTGTACGTGTGGTACATGTCGTGCTGCGTCTGCGCGACGACGCGGCCGAAGTCGGGCACGAAGCGGCCGAACACGCCGGCTTCGTTGAGGCGCCGCAAGGTCGTCTCCGGATCGTGGCGCGAGGTCAGCATCGCCATGAAGAGACGATTGGGCTCGGCATCGTTGCGCAAACGATCGACCAGGCGGATGTTCTGGGTGATCAGCCGCAACGTCGCCGGGTGAATGTCGAGATCGTTCTCCTGCGCGACATGGAACAGCCGCAGGATCGCGACCGGATCCTTGGTGAACTGGTCGTTCGACGCCGCGCCCAGCCGCTCGCCGTCGAGGCGAAAGCCGTCGAGATGGCGGGGCCGCAGGGTCTGCCACAGCGCCGCGAGCCGGGGTTTGCGCCGGCGGCTGTCCTCGAGGGCGGCGACGAAGATGCGGGTGAGATCGCCGACCGTCTTGGCGTTGAGATAGTAGTGCCGCATGAAGCGCTCGACGCCGATGTTGCCCGGCCGGTCCTGGTAGCCGAGACGCGCGGCGATGTCGCGCTGGAGGTCGAACGACAGGCGATCGTCGGCACGGCCGGTCAAATAATGGATGTGGCAGCGCACGGTGGTGAGGAATCGCTCGGCCCGCTCGAAGTGGCGCGCCTCGCCATGGGTCAGCACGCCCTTGTCGACCAGCGCGGCCGGCGTATTCACGCGATAGAGGTACTTGGCGATCCAGTAGAGCGTGTGCAGGTCGCGCAAACCTCCCTTGCCCTCCTTGACGTTGGGCTCGACGACGTAGCGCGAATCGCCCATGCGGGTGTGCCGGGCGTCGCGCTCGGTAAGTTTGGCCTCGACGAAGTCGCGGCCGTCGCCCACCGCCATCTTCGCCGCGTAGCCCTTCATCAGCTCGTCGAACAGCTGGCGGTCGCCCCAGATGTACCGGCACTCGAGCAGCGCCGTCCGGATGGTATGGTCGCGCTCGGCGTAGCGCAGGCTCTCCTCGACCGTGCGGGTGGCGTGGCCGACCTTCAGCCCGAGATCCCACAGCAGATAGAGCATGAACTCGACGATCTGCTCGCCGCGCGGCGTCTGCTTGTAGGGACGCAGGAACAGGAGATCGATGTCCGACATCGGCGCCATCTCACCGCGACCGAAGCCGCCGGTCGCCACCACGGAGAGCCGCTCGGCGGCGCTGGGGTTGGCGGCGGGATAGGCCTTGCCCTCGGCGAAGTCGAAGATCACCCGGATCAGCTGGTCCATCAGGAACGAGGTCGCGACCAGT
>DASXQC010000669.1:0-2296 GCA_036493235.1 Reyranella sp. | reverse complement strand
GGAGATCAGCCCGGTGCCGGTGGTCGGCATGGCCGACGCCTCGATCCTGCAGGCCTGTGCGCTGGGCGGCCGCTTCTCGATCGTCACCGGTGGCGAGCGCTGGCAGTCGATGCTGGAGGAGTTCGTCGCCGGCATGGGTCTGTCGTCACGCCTCGCATCGGTGCGTACCGTCGCCCCGACCGGCGCCGATATCGCGCGCAACCCGAAGGCGGCGATGGCACTGCTCGCCAGGGGCTGCCAGGCCTGCGTGAAGGAAGACCGCGCCGACGTCGTGATCCTGGGCGGCGCGGGCCTCGCCGGGCTCGCCGCCAAGCTCGCGAGCAAGGTCGAGGTGCCGCTGCTCGACGGCGTCGCCTGCGCGATCTCCACCGCTGAGGGGCTGGCCGCGCAGAAGCCGGCCAAGGCGCGCACCGGCCGCCTGTCGAAGACAGCACCGGTCGAGAGCGTCGGCCTGACCCCCGCCCTCGCCCGCCTGATCGGCCGCTAGGTTCTCATTGGACCGCGCGCTTCCGGCGCGCTGGAAACCCGCGGGCCAATGACATCAGCGGCGGCCGCAGACGCTTCCGTCGAAGCCGGCGCCGCTCTCAACCGTCGAGAACCGCGGGAACAGGACGTTGTTCTCGAGATGGATGTGCTCCATCAGTTCGTCGGTCAGCTTCGCGAGGCCGGCATAGAGGGCCTGCCAGGTGCGGCAGGCATCCGCCGGCACGGTGATGCCGTTCGTCAGCCGGTCGAGCTCGCGCAGATGCGCGCCATGATCGTCGTGCTCGTGGCGCATGCGGGCGATCGGCATGTCGAGGCCGGCGGCCATCGACTGCTTCATGGCCGGGAACAGGATCAGCTCCTCCTTCGCCATATGCTGCTGCAGCTCGATCGACATGCGCTCCAGCAGTTCGGCGAGGCCGCGCGGCACGTCGGATCGCTTGGCGTGGACTTTCTCGACCTTGCGGGCGAGCTGGATCAGCTCCGGCAGCTCACGGCGATGGGTGTCGTGGTAGCGGGAGATGATGTGGTCGACCAGCGCCGCCGACTCCTGCGGCGCGGCGGACGGTGCCGCGTTGTCGAGCGCGGCCAGCGCGCGTTCCACGTCGACAAGGTCGACGCCGCGCTCGCGCGCCGACTCGGCCAGCGCCACGTTGCCCTTGCAGCAGAAATCCATACCGAAGCGGCGGAACACGGCGGTCGCGCCCGGCAGGCAGGCCGCGATCTCGCCGACGGTGGTGCCCAAGGTAGCGTGTCTGGCCATCAGATCGTTCGTCATGACGCTTCTCCTCTATGAAAGCGTTCGCCCATGCGCAGCCGCGCGCCGGCCTGCAGGGCGACGGCGAGCTCCAGGCTCTGGGCGATGCGCCGGGCACGCACGATGAAGTGTTCGGCGGCGACCGGTGGGCAGACCTCGTTGGCAGTCTCCTCGAACAGCGCCAGCCAGCGGTCGAAGTGCTGGGCGTCGATCGGCAGCGGGACGTGCTTCATCATCGGGTTGCCGTGGTAGGTGCCCGCCATGGTCGCCACCGACCCCCAGAAGCTGCACATGCGCGCGAGGTGGTGGTCCCAGTTCTCGACCCGGGAGTCGAACACCGGCCCCAACAGCGCGTCGGCCCGCGCCTTGTCGTAGAAGCGGTGGACCAGGCGCTCGATCATCGGCTCATCGATGCCGGTCCGGGCGACGAGGTCGGCATGCGTCAAAGAGGTATTCATGGTACCTATTTGATCTCTGCTAAGTGGTATTTCCAATACCTATTTGGACCGAGCGACAATGCGCCTCACGAGCTACACCGACTTCGGACTGCGCGCGCTGATGCGGCTGGCGGGCGAGCCCGACCGCTCCTTCACCACCGATGAGATCGCCGGCGAGTTCGAGATCTCGCGCCACCATCTGATCAAGGTCGTCCGTGGCCTGGCCGAGGCGGGCTACGTCAAGACCCAACGCGGCGCGTCCGGCGGCTTCCGGCTTGCCAGGCCGGCCAGATCGATCACCCTGGGCGAGGTCGTGCGCGACCTCGAGGCCGACCAGCCGATCGTCGAATGCTTCCGGGAAGACGGCGGCGCCTGCGTGCTTACCCCACGCTGCCGGCTGAAGAAGCGGCTCGCCGCCGCGCGGCAGGCCTTCCTCGCCGAGCTCGACACCACGACCCTTGCCGAATGCGCATACCCGGCTCCGCGGAACAGCAGCTAGCAGAGGCTTCACTTGACTGGCGCTGCCTCCGCGTCATGTTCCATCCATGCGGTTGGTCAGTTTTCGCCATGCGGATGCGTCGAAATTCGGCGCGCTCGTGGACGGCGGTATCGTCGATTT
>DASXQC010000668.1:0-3478 GCA_036493235.1 Reyranella sp. | reverse complement strand
ATCAGCGCGCCGGTCGTGCAGAGCGCGATCTGCGGCGGCAGCGGCATCATCACCGGCCAGTTCACGCCGCAGCAGACCCAGGAGCAGGCGCTGCTGCTGCGCTCCGGCGCGCTGCCAGCGACCTTGACCATCATCGAGGAGCGTACGGTGGGCGCCGACCTCGGCGCCGACGCGATCCATGCCGGTACCGTCGCGGCGTTGGTCGGCACGGCGTTTGTCATCCTGTTCATGCTGTTCGTCTACGGTCCGCTGTTCGGCGGCTTCGCCTCGCTCGCCATGATGGTCAACATGCTGCTGGTGTTTGCCGGCATGTCGCTGCTCGGCGCCTCGCTCACCCTGCCGGGCATCGCGGGCCTCGTGCTGACGGTCGGCATGTCGGTCGATTCCAACGTGCTGATCTACGAGCGCGTGCGCGAGGAGCGGGAGAACGGCCGATCGGCCTTCAGCGCGCTCGCCACAGGTTATGACCGCGCGCTGACCGCGGTCATCGATTCCAACCTGACGGCGCTGATCGCGGGCGTGCTGCTGTTCGGCATGGGCTCGGGCCCGATCAAGGGCTTCGCTACCTCGCTGACGCTCGGCCTGCTCACCCATCTCTTCACCGCGACCGTGTTCACCCGCATGCTGCTCGCGGTGTGGGTGCGCTGGCGCCGTCCGACGGAATTGCCGGTCTGATCATGCTCTGGAAACCACATCATCTCATCCGGCATCGGACCAGCTTCGACTTCCTCGGCAAGCGCAAGATCGCGCTGGTCCTGTCGAGCGTGATCAATCTGGCGGCGCTAGTCGGCGTGTTCGTGTTCGGCCTCAACTTCGGCATCGACTTCGAGGGCGGCATCGCCATCCAGGTCCGCGCCAAGCAGGGCCAGGTCCATCTCGACAACCTCCGCTCGGAGCTCGGCAATCTGGGCGTCGGCGAGGTCACCTTGCAGGAGTTCGGCGACAAGAGCACGGCGCTCGTCCGCGTGCAGCGTCAGGAGGGCAATGCCGAGTGCGTCGCCCATGCCGACTCGGTCATGAAGCGCCGCGCCGGAAACGGCTGGTCGGTGAAGCCCGGCCCCGACAGCAAGGCGGGCGATGTCGACTTCACCGCGCCCGGCACGCTCGACGCCGCCGGCTGGCGCGACGCGGTGAGCCAGGTCGGCCTGACCCTGCAGGAGCGTCAGGTGCCGCGCGCCAATTCCAACACCGCGCGCATCGACATGAGCCTCGAGCAGCGCGCCGAATGGTGCCAGCAAGTGGCGATCAAGGTGGTCGACGACACGATCAAGGACCGGTACGAGATTCGCAGCACCGAATCGGTCGGTCCCAAGGTCGGCGGGGAGCTGATGCAATCGGGCATCTGGGCGGTGGTCGCCACGCTGGGTGCGATCGCGATCTACGTCTGGCTGCGCTTCGAATGGCAGTTCGGTGTCGGCGCGCTGATCGCGCTGCTGCACGACGTGCTGTCGACGGTCGGCATCTTCGTGCTGTTCCATCTCGACTTCAGCCTGACGGCACTCGCGGCACTCCTGACCATCGCTGGTTACTCGGTCAACGACACCGTCGTGATCTTCGACCGCGTGCGCGAGAACATGCGGCGTTACAAGAAGATGGGCCTGATCGAGCTGTTGAACTTCTCGATCAACGAGACGCTCGCCCGCACCATCATGACCGCGGGCACCGTGTTCGTCGCGGTGCTGGCGCTGGTGCTGTTCGGCGGGCCGGTGCTCTACAGCTTCTCGATCGCCATGCTGTGGGGCGTGATCGTCGGCACCTATTCGTCGATCTGGATCGCCTCGGCCTGCCTGGTCTACATGAAGCTTCGCCCCGAGCAGCTTCGCCTCGGCAAGGACGACGAAGCCAAGGCGAAGGCTTGAAGCCGCCGGGCTCCGGTCGTCTCGACAAATCCCTGCCGGCGCCGGACCCGGCGCAGGTCCAGGTGATCCGGACCTATGGTCCGGGCCATTTCCAGATCAGCGACCGCGACTGGCGCGAGCCGGTGCTGGTGACGCCGACCGCCACGACGTCATGGCCGGTGACGCGTGCCGAGGAGCTGTCGACGGATAATGTCGGCGCAGCCCGCGCCGGTGCGGCGCCGGCCGAGCTGCTGGTGGTGGGCTGCGGCAGCCGCTCGGTGTTCGTGCCGCCCGCCGTGCGTGCGGCGCTGAAGGAGATCGGGCTTGCGCTCGAGGTGGTCGACACCGGCTCGGCCTGCCGCATCTACAATGTCCTGCTGGCCGAGGGCCGGCGGGTCGCGGCGGCGTTGATCCCGCTGTAGGATCGCGCCCGATGTCGATCGAGCTCTATCTGGCGTTCATCGCTGCCGTCGTGATCCTGATGGCGATCCCGGGGCCGAACGTCGCGCTGATCGTCGCCAACAGCGTGGCGCACGGCACGCGCTTCGGCCTGCTGACGGTCGCCGCGACCAGCAGCGCCGTTGTGGTACAGCTCACGCTGACGGTAATCGGCGCGTCCGCAGTTTTGAGCATCCTCGCCGCGAGCTTCGACTGGCTGCGCTGGGCCGGCGTTGCGTACCTCATCTGGCTCGGCATCTCTGCCTGGCGCGCGCCGGTGACCGACCTCGAGCGCACCAAGCCGCAAGCGCGCTCGGCACGATTGATCTTCGCGCGTGGCTTGCTGGTCGGGCTCACGAATCCCAAGACCCTGCTGTTCTACGGCGCCTTCTTCCCGCAGTTCATCACGCCTGGACCCAACGCGGGCCGCCAGCTCCTGCTGCTTGCCGTGACGTTCCTCGCGGTGGCGATCGTGTGCGACAGCGGCTGGGCGATCCTCGCCGGCCGGCTGCGCGGGCTGCTGATGGCGCATGCGCGGCTGCGCAATCGCATCACCGGCGGCCTGCTCGTCGGCGCGGGCCTCGGCCTCGCGATGGCGCGCCGCTCCTCATAAACAAAACGGGGCCCCGCAGGGCCCCGTGTCGCGTCGGTCGATCCGCCGATCACACCGGCAGGAACCGGTGAACCACCATGCAATAGAGCATGCCGATCGAGAACATGGTGTTGAAGCGGCTGGCATAAAGCGCGGGCTTGGCAGCGGCGGCCTTCTGCTCGTCGGTCGCCGGGACCAGGCCCAGGAGCTTCTGCTGGTTCGGCCAGATGATGAACCACACGTTGAAGGCCATGATCAGCGCCATCCACATGCCGGTGCCGATGATGATGAAGCCCTTCTGGAAGGTCAGCGCCTCGACGATGAAGTGCTGCATCCAGGCGACCAGTAGGCCAGTGATCACTGTCGCGAGCGCGCGGTAGCGGAAGTAGAACAGCACGTTCGGCGCGATCACCTTGGTGATGGCGCCGCGGTTCTCCACCGGGATGCTGGGCATGCTCGGCACCTGGACGAAATTCAGGTACCACAGCAGTCCGATCCACATCACGCCGCTGATCACATGCAGCCAGACCATGGCTGCGGTCGACCACGCCATGTCGAAATGCGTCATCTGGCCGGTGGCGGCGCCTGTGACGATGATGATCGCGATGAG
>DASXQC010000667.1:0-1693 GCA_036493235.1 Reyranella sp. | reverse complement strand
GAAATAGTGTCCTTGGGTCCGACGACAAGTACGCGTTCAACCATCAGAATGCCTCCGCAGCAGCACGATGCCCTTTGAGCAGACCGGGCAACCGGCCCGGCTCGGTACGACCCCAGCCGCATTCGGCCGAGAGTCCGAAATCAGAAAGGAATTTCTTCGCGACGGCGACGCGCGTTCTGTCGCCTGTTTCGTCGTCGTGGTGCAGCAGCCCGAGATAGAGCTCGGTGCCGGCTGGCCGTTTCCAGTTCCGAAGCGGCGCATAGAAGGCCTCGTCGGTGCGCTCCTTGGGCACCGGGATATGGAAGAAGTCGATCGGCCGCTTCGTGGCGGCGGCGATGCCTTCCAGCATCTCGACCAGGACGGCGGCGTCCTTCGGCTGCACGAGGTGCTCGTCGGCCGGCGAGCCGTAGCAGAGGTGGTAGCCCAGTTCGACGCCCATCGGTACCGCCTCGCCGAGGCGACCCAGCATGTCGAAGGTCCGCTGCTTGTAGTCGGCCGGCCGGTCCTTGAAGTAGCCCTCGAACGCCAGCACTTCCTGGCAGACGTCCCACTGGATCGCGAGGTCGCTCGCCGGGATCGTCTTGACGATGTTGGCGAGCGCCGTCAGCAGCGCGCGCTCGTAGACGCGGAAATAGGTCTGCCGCGCCGGGCCGCTGACATAGAGGTAGCCGCTGGAATGCGGCGTCGGCAACGATACCTGGAAGCGAGCCGGCGTGATCGCTCCAGAATCTCGCAGGCGCTTGAAAACTTCGTAGGAGGTCGCGGCCGCCTTGTCGTAGCCGGTCTCGAACGCGACCTTGTCGGGATCGACGCCGGGCTTGAAGCGCACCTGCGCGATCTCGCGCACCACCTTGCCGTCCCATTGCACGAACGGATAGAGCGGCACGGTCGGATCGATCTCCATGTCGGGATGGGCGCGCAGCATCTGGCCCTGGAAGTAGACCCAGCGTGAACGCTCGCCGGTCTCGCCGTCGGGAATGCGGCTGAGATGGCGCCCGAGCGCTTGCGACACCGTACGGAACACCTCCTCGCTCGAGCCGAGCGGGATGCTGCCGATCAGGTGCAGGCGCTCGCCAGCCTGCATCAGTTGACCTTCTCCAGCTTCTGCAGCGAGCGCAGGTATTTCGGCACCGGCGTGCCGGGATGGCTGCCGGCCCAGTTGGTGTAGCTCACCTCGCCGACATAGATGCTGCCCTTGCTGTCGACGGCGAGGCCGTGCGGCGACAGGAACTTGCCGGGCTCCTGGCCGGGGCCGGCCTCGCCGCCCAGGCGCTGGATGGTCTTGCCCTTCCTGTCGACGATGCTGAGGCGGGGGCCGATGTTGGTGTGCCGGGTGTTGACCGGCATGCCGGACCCCAGCTCGCCGATGATGAAATTCGGGTTTTTGCCGCCACAGCAATAGAGCGCGCAAGGCCGATGCATGTTGTTCCACTGCGCCTCGTACTTACCGTTGCCGTCGAACACCTGCACGCGATGGTTCTCGCGGTCGGCGACATAGACCCAGCCATCCTCGTCGGTGACGATGTTGTGCACGATGTTGAACTCGCCGGGATCGGTGCCGGTGGTGCCCCAGCACATCAGGTGCTTGCCGTCGGGCGAGTATTTGTGGACGCACGAATTGCCGTAGCCGTCGGACACATAGATCTCGCCCTTGGGCGAGAGCGCCGTGTGGGTGCAGCGATTGAAAGGTTTG
>DASXQC010000666.1:0-26359 GCA_036493235.1 Reyranella sp. | reverse complement strand
TGGGGCCTGATGATCGCCGAGGCCAAGGACTACATGTTCTTCAGCGCGTGGGTGATCGTGATTCCGGGCGTCTGCCTGTTCGTGCTGGTGCTCGGCATCAACCTCTTGGGCGACGGCCTGCGCGACCTGTTCGGCGCGAGGGCCGATCCATGAGCGCGCTGCTCGAGATCGAGAGGCTCGAGGTGGGCTTCGGACGGACCGCCGCGGTGCGCGGCGCCTCGTTCTCCGTGGCGGCCGGCGAGACGCACTGCCTGGTCGGTGAATCGGGCTGCGGCAAGTCGGTGACGGCGCTGTCGGTCATGAACCTGCTGGCACGCAACGCCCGGCGCAACGCCGAACGCCTGGCATTCCAGGGCGAGGACCTGCTGAAGCTCTCGGACAAGGGCATGTCCCGGCTGCGCGGCAACGCCATGGCGATGATCTTCCAGGAGCCGATGACCAGCCTCAACCCGGCCTACACGGTCGGCTCGCAGATGACCGAGGTGCTGCGCCGGCACAAGGGGGCGAGCCAGCGCGTCGCCACCGACCGTGCCGCCGACCTGCTGGCCCGCGTCGGCATCACCGCGCCGGGCATGCGGCTCGGCCAGTTCCCGCACCAGCTCTCGGGCGGCCTGCGCCAGCGCGTGATGATCGCCATGGCGCTGATGTGCGACCCGCAGCTCCTGATCGCCGACGAGCCGACGACGGCCCTCGACGTGACGGTGCAAGCGCAAATCCTGCGGCTGCTCGCCGGCTTGCAGCGCGATCTCGGTCTGGGCTTGCTGCTGATCACCCACGATCTCGGCATCGTCGCCCGCGTCGCGACCAAAGTGTCGGTGATGTATGCGGGCGAGGTGGTCGAGAGCGCCCCGACCGCCGAGCTGTTCGCCAATCCCAAGCATCCGTATACTCAGGGCCTGCTGCGGTGCGTGCCGGTGCCCGGCAAGATCCAGCGCGACCAGCCGCTCGGCGCCATTCCCGGCACCGTGCCGCGAGTCGGCCTGGCGTTCGAGGGCTGCGCCTTCCGCGAACGCTGCGACTTCGCCGACGACAGCTGCAAGCACGCGATCCCGCGCCACCAGGCAGCTGCGACGCACGACTTCCTCTGCCGGTTACCCGCATGACGGCCATCGAAGTCAGGAATGCGCGCAAGACCTTCAAGGCCGGCAAGCGCACGGTCGTGGCGGTCGACGATGTCAGCCTCAGCGTGCCCGAGGGCGGCGTGATGGGGATCGTCGGTGAATCGGGCTGTGGCAAGTCCACGTTGGCGCGGCTGATCCTCGGCTTGCTGCCCGTGGACTCCGGCGACATCGTGATCGACGGCCAGCGGCTGGCCGACCTCGACCGCAAGGCCCGCGCGCGGTTGATCCAGCCGGTCTTCCAGGACCCCTTCGCCTCGCTCAATCCGCTCGCCCGCGTGCGCGACATCGTCGCCATGCCGCTGGTCGCACAGGGCTCCTTGGCGCGCGCCGAGATCGCGAAAAAGGTCGAGGAGATGCTGGCCCGCGTCGGCCTCTCCACGGAGATGGGCAGCCGCCTGCCCGCCGAGCTGTCGGGCGGCCAGCGCCAGCGCGTCGCGATCGCCCGTGCGCTGGTGCTGCGGCCGCGCATCGTGGTGTGCGACGAGCCGACCTCGGCGCTCGATGTCTCGGTGCAGGCGCAGATCCTGAACCTGCTGGCCGAGCTGCGCCGCGACCTCGGCCTCACCTATCTCTTCATCAGCCACAATCTCGCGGTGGTGGAGCACGTCGCGAGCGAGGTGGCGGTGATGTATCTCGGCCGCCTGGTCGAGCGCGAGCCGACCGAGACGCTGTTCGCCAAACCGGAGCACCCGTACACGAAAGCGTTGCTCGCCTCGGTGCTGACGCCCGAGCCCGGCCTCGGCGTGCCGGACGTGGGCTTGGGCGACAGCCTGCCCGATCCGGCCAACATCCCGCCGGGTTGCCGCTTCCATCCGCGCTGCCCGATCGCCGAGCCGCGCTGCGCAACGACCACGCCACCCTTGAAGCCCCGGCCCAGCGGCGGTGTAGAGTGCCTGCTGGTATGACGAACGACCTTCGCATCGCAATCATCGGCGCCGGCATGGGCGGACTCGCCGCGGCCGCCGCGCTGCGCAAGGTCGGGCATGACGTCACGGTCTACGAGCAGGCCCGGGAGTTCACGCGACTCGGCGCCGGCATCCAGATCGGCTGCAACGCCATGCACGTGCTGCGCGGGCTGGGGCTCGAGAACCGGCTGCGTGCCGACACCTTCTATCCGCGTTCGTGGAACAACCGCGACTGGAAGTCGGGCGAGGTGCTGTTCGACATCCTGTTCGGATCTGAGGCCGAGCAAGCCTACGGCGCACCGTACCTGCTGGCCCATCGCGGCGACCTGCACGCAGCGCTGGCGAGCGCCGTGCCGGACGAGATCGTGCGGCTCAATCATCGCCTGACGGGAATCGACCAGGCAGCCGCAGGCGTGCGGCTCAGCTTCGACAATGGCGCCGCCGTCACGGCCGACGCAGCGATTGCCGCCGACGGCGTGCAGTCGACGGTGAAGACGGCACTGTTCGGCGACGACGCGCCCAACTTCACCGGCCGCATCGCTTATCGCACCGTGTTCCCGGCCGAACTGCTGAAAGGCGCCGAGCTGCTGAACTGCACCAAGTGGTGGGGCGAGGACCGCCACGTGGTGATGTATCCGGTGAAGCCCGACCGCTCGGAGCTCTACTTCGTGACCAGCCAGCCCGAGCCCGGCTTCAACCTCGAATCCTGGTCGGCCACCGGCGACGTGAAGGTGCTGCGCGAGGCCTTCGAGGCGTTCCATCCCGAGGCGCGCGCGGTGATCAACGCCGCGCCCTCGGTGCACAAGCGCCCGCTGGTCGATCGCGATCCGCTCGACCGCTGGGTCGACGGCAAGGTGGCGCTGCTGGGCGACGCCTGCCATCCGATGACGCCCTACATGGCGCAGGGCGCTGCGATGGCGATCGAGGATGCGGCGATCCTCTCGCGCTGCCTCGACGGCGTCGACCGCGACGGCATCGAGGCCGCGCTCGCCCGCTACGAGGCGACGCGCAAGGCGCGGACGTCGAAGATGCAAGTCACCTCGCGCCAGAACGTCTGGGGCAAGGGTGTCACCGACGTCGACTGGGTCTACGGCTACAACGCGTGGGAAGCGCCGCTCGCACCGTAGCGACTGCCATCCACTGCCACGTAGCGTGGCAGCGATCCGATGCAGGCCCGCCGGCATTTTCGGCCGTTCCTGCCATTCTGCCCGCACCCCCTCCCCCGGGGTGAAGAAATCCATCCGGAAGGGACGGGGGCAAGCGCAAGGCGTCGGCAATGTGGAGGCGAATGTCGTCATCGACGCCACCCTGCCTCAGGTCGCGCCGGGCACCTAATAAGGGCAATGGCCGTGATCGTTTAGGCGGAAATCAGACCCCGAATCACGGTTCCATTGCCCATGACAGGACTCGAAAGCGAGGCGTTACCCACAGCCTTTCTGCCGTCTTCGAGAGAGGTGACGTCCTGATCATACTTCCTCCCCTTCGCGGAGTCCGCGAAGGGGAGGTGCCCCGCTCTTACCGGGGCGGAGGGGGTCATGAGCATCAGTCGTGGTGCTTCTGACCCCTCCGCCCGCGTATGACGCGGGCACCTCCCCGGCTTCGCCAGGGAGGAAAGCTACTTCCACTTCGCCATGTAGAAGCGCGGCAGCTCGTCGGCGTAGGTCTTCATCTCCAGCGCCTTGGCGAAGGCGTAGGTGTTCACGTAAGTGTTGATCGGCAGCCAGTAGGCCTGCTCGGTGGCGATCTTGATCGCCGCCGAATAGGCCTTGGCACGCACCGGCTTGTCGGAGGTGTTGCCGCCCTCGGCGATCAGCTTCTCGAGCTCGGGATCCTTCGAATAGTTGTCGAGCGCGCCCTCGCCGAACATCACCGGCAGGATCGCCGACACGTCGTTGATCGAGTAGCTGCCCCAGCTGCCCATATAGAGCGGCGCCTCGCCCTTGTGCGCCTTGTCGATCGCCGGCGCGACCTGGAGCTGGTTGATCCTGGCGCGGATGCCGACCGCGGCGAGGTAATTCTGCACTGCCGCCGGCCACGAGGTCGGCTGCACGTAGGTCACGAACTCGATGTCGAAGCCGTTGGGATAGCCCGCCTCGGCCAGCAGCTCCTTGGCCTTCTTCGGATCGTAGTCGTACTTCACCGCGGCGTTGGCGTCGCAGCCGAACTGGCTGGGGAAGCACGGCGCCGGCGGCACGCGGCTGCCGCCGCCCACCAGCTTGTCGGCGAACTCCTGGCGATTGACCGCGTGCCAGATCGCCTGCCGCACCTTGAGCTTGGTCAGCGGATTGCCGGCACCGGAGCGGCCGGCGGCGTCGATCGACAGGTAGCCGACGCGCATCGATTCCTGCCGCACGGCCTGCAGGTACGGCACCTTGTTGATGTTCTCGCGCTGGTCGGGATTGATGTTCCAGATCCAGTCGGTGCGCTGCGCCAAAAGCTCGGTCACCTCGGTCGCGAGGTCGGGCACGAAGCGGACATGCAGGGTCTTGATCGACCCGGTCTTGGGCGAGCCCTTCCAGTAGTCAGTGAACTTCTCGTAGACGACCTCCTTGCCCTGGTCGTTCTTGGCGATCTTGTACGGGCCCGCGCCGATCGGCGCCTTGGCGAAGCCCTCGGGCCCGACCTTCTCGCGATAGGCCTTGGGATGGATCGGGCAGACCATCGTCAGGTACTCGAGCGCGGCCGGCGTCGGCTTCTTCATCTTGATCGAGACCGAGTAGTCGCCGGTCTTCTTGACCTTGGCCATCCAGGCGTAGTTCGACGGCACGGCGACCTTGCTCGCCGGATCGATCGCCATGTTGAGGGTGTAGGCCACGTCCTCGGCGGTGAGCGGGCTGCCGTCGTGGAACTTCACGCCTTCGCGGATCTTGAGGTCGAGCGAGTTGTCCTCGGCGAACTTCCATTCGGTCGCCAGCAGCGGCTTGCTCTCGAAGGTCTCGGGATCGCGATGGACCAGCATGTCCCAGGCGTGATGGGCGAGGATCAAACCGGTGCGCTGGGAGTTGTAGTACATGTCGACGTTGGGCACCGCGTCGACGAACTGGATGCGTAGCGTATCGGAGGCCTTTTGGGCGCGTGCCGAAGCGGGCAATGCCGCAGCGGCGGCCGAGAGAAGCGCGGAACGACGGGTAATCTTCAAGAAAGCCTCCTGTTTTCGGCGCGAGCCTATGCCCCTGCGGCGCAATCAGGCAAGCTTGGTGCCACAACGATGGAGGACCGCATGACCGCAAAGCTCACCGGCAAGGCGCGCAGCGATGCGCTGGCGACGCTCAAGGGCTGGAGCGAAGTCCAGGGCCGCGACGCCATCCAGAAGAGCTTCAAGTTCGACGACTTCAACCAGGCATGGGGCTTCATGACGCGCGTCGCGCTGGCGGCGGACAAGGCCGACCACCATCCCGAATGGTCGAACGTCTACAACAAGGTCGAGGTCGTTCTGTCCACGCACGACGCCGGCGGCTTCAGCGACAAGGACGTGGCGCTCGCGCGCTTCATCGACGGGCTCGCGCCGTAGCGCATTCGTAACCTGCAGGGAACGTTGCCGACCGGCTTCCGTTGTATCGGTCACGACGGAGGCCGACATGGAAATCCCGACCGGCACACTCGATAAATTTCACCTCGGCGTCAGCGCCGACGGTCAGACATGCATGATGGTGTTTGTCGACGAGGACCAACATACTATCCGTTGTGTCGCCGACGTTTCCGAGTTCAACGCCTTCATCGCCAATCTCATGCGCGCCGCCGCCGAGATGTCGCGCCGGCGCCAGGACGAGGATGAAGAGGACGGCGCGGCCTGTGGAACGTTGGGACAGGGGCCCGCCTGTGGAACGTTGAACGTCGCGTTCGCCGAATTCCAGCCGAGTCCGACCGACGCCTACATCGAAGGCGCGCTGGTCGGCGATGCCGGTCAGATCGTCGGCATCCGCATGGCGCCCGAAGTCGCCTGCCAACTCACCAAGGCGATGCTGATGGCGGCGCCCGCGGCGAGTACCTGCTGAAGATCGAGGGGACGTCCGAGCAAAGAAAAGCGCCTCCGGTTTCGGAGGCGTTTTCGTTTGATGGCGAACCTTAGAGCATATTCCGTCCGGCCGGAATCGGCCGGACGGAATATGCCTGCTACAATAAATATCGCCCGTGCGCGCATTTCCGTTCAGATGGAACCGCGCCCGTCGGGCGATGGGACAAGGGACAACTGTGCGGGCGCGGTTCCATCTGAATGGAAATCGCTCTAGTGTGATTTCTTGTCCATGCCGCGCGGGTCGCCGGCCCTGCCCTTCTCCTCGGCGGACTTCAGGTCAGCGGCCTCGTCGGAGTCCATCGCCTTCTCGGCGTCCTTCGCAGCCTGGTCGACCTTGCCCTTCTTGATGAAGTCGGCTGTGCGCTTGTTGTATTCCTCGGTGCCCTTGTAGCTGCCCTCGCCCTCGATTCCGTCTTTCTTCTGCATGGGATCTCTCCTCTTCGGTGGTCGAGGAGAGAACGCACCGGCGATAGCAAGGTTACGGCGCAAGCCCCGCCTGTTTGTAGTAGGCCAGCACGGCCGGATGCAGCATGGAGGCGGTGGCGGCCGTGAGCGTGTTCTTCGCCGTCGTCTCGGCCAATTGTGCTGACGGTGTGGATTCGGCCGCGTGCAACGCCTCCGACAACCGCATCACGACCGCATTGTCGAGATCGGGTCGCGCCATCACGAAGCTCCATGAGCCGACCGACGCGATCGCTGCAGTCTGTCCCGGATAGCTGCCGGCCGGCTGACTGATCGGCTTCAGGAACGTGTGCTTGGCGAGGACGCGCTGGATCTCGTCGGCGCTCGGCGCCACGAAGCGGCCGCCGCTCGCCATCACCGTCTTGAAGCCGGGCCAGCCGGCGCCGCCACCCCACAAGGCCGCGACACGACCGTCGAGCACCATCGCCGGCCCGTCGCCGGCGCGCTCAAGATAGACCGGCTGGAAATCCTTCGCCGCATCGAGGCCGAGCCCGTCCATCACGTAGCGACCGAGGATCACCAGGCCCGAACCCGCCGCACCCCAGGCGATCGGCTTGCCCTTGAGATCGGTGATCGATTTGTACGGGCTGTCGGCGCGGACGACGAACAGCCCCGCCGTCGGATACATCGCCGTCAGCACCTTGAGGTTGGCGGGCGAGCGGCCGATGCCGGTCAGCACCTCGTGCACCACCTCGCCCTGCACGAGAGCAATGTCGAGCGTGCCCGCCTCGAGTCGCGGCACGTTCTCGGTGCTGCCCTTGGTGTTGATCGGCTCGATCTCGAGTGTCGGATCCTGCGCCTTGATCGCAGCAATGAAGGCGTCGCCATAGACCGGGAAGCCGCCGCCGGGCGTGGCGGTGCCGAGCCGGACTTTCACTTGTTGGCCCAACGCCGGCGTTGCGGCGAGCGCGGTCGCGCCCAGAAGAACACTGCGTCGCAAAAACGGCATGGCACGTGAACTCCCCCTCTTCCCGGCTGCTGGCAGGTTAGTGTGCGCCCTCGCAGCGATGCACCTCGATGGTGACATGGCTGAGATTGGCGATGTCCTCCAGTCGCGTCTTGTAGGCCTCGACGGCCTGCGGCTCGTCCGCGACCAGCGAGACGATGGCGCCGTAATGGCCCGGACCCAGCCGCCAGACATGCAGGTCGGCGATGCGATCGTCGTCCTGCTCGAGCCTCGTGCGGATCGCCTTCTCCAGCGCCGCGTTCGGCGCGGCGTCGAGCAGCACCGCGCCCGAAGCGCGGATCAGGCTCCACGACCAGCGCGCGATGACCAGCGCGCCGACAACGCCAATCGCCGGATCGAGCCAGGTCCAGCCATAGGCCCAGGCCGCGAGCAGGCCGGCGATCGCCAGCACCGACGTCAGCGCATCAGCCAGCACATGCCAGTAGGCCGAGCGGAGATTGTGATCGTCGTCGTGATGATGATGGTCGTGACCGTGGGCATGATCGTCACCGTGCTCATGATGATGATGATCGTGATGGTGATCGTCCCACAGTAGCCGGGCGCTCAGCAGGTTGACCGCCAAGCCGACCACGGCGATGGCAACCGCCTCGCTGTAATGGATGGTCACGGGCTGGAACAGGCGCAGGATCGATTCATAGCCGATACCGAGCGACACCATCGCCAGCACGATCGCCGAGGTGAAGCCCGCGAGGTCGCCCAGCTTGCCGGTGCCGAAGGCAAAGCGCGGATCGCGCGCGTGGCGGCGGGCGTAGCGGTAGGCGCCGGCGGCGATCGCCAGCGCCCCGGCATGGGTCGACATGTGCCAACCGTCGGCCAGCAGCGCCATCGAGCCGAAGATCATGCCGCCGGCGATCTCGGCCACCATCATCGCCGCGGTCAGCCCGACCACGGCCCACGTGCGGCGCTCGTTGCGGTCGTGCGCCTCACCCAGGAAGACGTGGTCGTGGCGCCAGTCGGACAGCCGGTGGGCGTGCATCACTTGGCCTGCAGATAGGGCGCCACCTTGCCCTTGAGCTTGATGGTCAGCGGATTGCCCTTGCGGTCCACCGTCTTGCCGACCGCGACGCGGATCCAGCCCTCGCTGATGCAATATTCCTCGACGTTGGTCTTCTCCTCGCCGTCGAACTTGATGCCGACGCCTTTCTGGAGAAGCGCCTCGTCGTAGTGCGGGCTCTTGGGATTGGTGGAGAGGCGGTCGGGAATCGGTGTGTCTGACATGGCGCCAGTATAGCACCGCCTCTCGCCCGTCACGCCTACTCGTCACGCCTGCTTGCTGTAGGTCCTGAAGCGGCCCGCCACCGTGTCCCAGCGGATACCCTGCATGAAGGCGTCGACGTATTTCGCGGCCGCCGCACCGTAGTCCATGGCGTAGGCATGCTCGTACATGTCCATCGCCAGGACCGGCCGGCCGTCTGCGAGCGTCATCGTGTGGTCGGCCGCCCAGGTGTTGACCAGCCGCTTGTCGCGCGGCGACCAGGTCAGCAGCACCCAGCCCGAGCCGCCGCCCAGCGCCTTGCCGACCGCGACGAACTCCGCCTTCCAGCGTGCCACGCTGCCGAAGTCCTTGGTGAGCTGCTCGGCCAGCGCTCCCGTCGGATCTCCTTCACCGCCGAGGCAATCGAAGTAGAGCTCGTGGATGATCATCGAGTTGGCGGCGATCAGCTCCTCGCGCTTCAGGCCGTTGACCACGAACACCGGCACCGAAGCGAAGTCGAGGCCCGCGAGTTGGGCGCCGATCGCGTTCAGCCGCTTCACCGCGCCGGAGTAGTTGTTCTGCCAATGGCTCTGCAGCAGCTTCTCGGACAGGCCTTTGATCTTGGCCGGGTCGAACGGCAGCTTCCTGATCTCGAACTGGGGCGCAGGTGCGTTGGCCTGCCGTTGCGCCAGCGCATCGGTGGCGCCGGCGAGCACAGCAGCACCGGCAGCGACGGCGATGAAATCACGGCGGTTCTGTTCGGCTGTCATTGACGACCTCCTTCAGTTGGATGCCCCCGCAATACGCTTCACTTGAAAGTCACCCAGGCCGGCTGCAGCAGCGGAAAGGCCACCAGGCCGACGACGCCGGTGATGGCGATCAGCAGCGGATTGCTGATCTTCCAGCGGAACAGCGCGGCGAGCGCCAGCACGCCGATGGCTGCCGTGAGCCAGTCGCCGAGCGCGATCTTGCCCAGCAGGAAGCAGGCGCCAAGGATCGTGCCGATCGCGGCACCATAGGCGCCCTTCACGAAGCCCTGCACGTTGGGATTCTGGCGGTGACGCGCCAGCAACGGCGCGGCGATGAGCACGAACAGGAACGACGGCAGAAAGATGCCGACCGTCGACACCAGCGAGCCCCAGAAACCGGCGACGAGGAAGCCGACGAACGTCGCGGTGATCACCACCGGGCCGGGGCTGATCATGCCGATGGCAACAGCGATCAGGAACTGCCGCTGGTCGAGCCAGCCATAGTCCTGGATCAAGCCCTTCTCCAGGAACGGCACGATCACCAGCCCGCTGCCGAAGGTCAGCGACCCCGCCTTGAGGAAGAACAGAAACAGCTTGCCGAGAACACCCGGCGTGGCCGTCGGGGCGAGGCCGGTAACCAACGGAACGCCGAACGGCAGCACGCCGGCCTTCGGCGCGGAGCCGCCGCGGAACAGGTTGCCGTAGTACAGGATACCGATCACGCCCGCGCCGATGAACAGGAACGCCACCTCGGCCTGCACGATGATCGTGACGGCGCAACAGATCGCGGCGATGACCCATTGCGGCCAGTCTTCCATGCCGAGCTTCGCCAGCCGGTAGCAGGAATGCAGAATCAGCGCGATCACCGCCGGACTGACGCCATAGAAGATCGCCGTCACCGGCTTCAGGTCGCCGAGCGTGACGAACAGCGCGCCGAGGCCGCACACGATCACGAAGTTCGGCAGGATGAACGTCCAGCCGCCCGCCCATGCGCCCCAGAAGCCGGCGCGCAGATAGGCCGCATAGATGCCGACCTGGATCGCCAGCGGACCCGGCAGCGACTGGCAGACGGCGATCGCTTCGCGCATCTGCTCCTTGGTCAGCCAGCCCTTTTCGTTGACCAGCTCGCGTTCCATCTGGCCGACCAGCGCGACCGGACCGCCGAAGCCCAGCAGCCCCAGGCGCAGGAAATAGCGCACCAGCTCGCCCATTCTTCTTTCCGGCTGGTCCGCGTTGGTCTCGACCATCGAGGCTCTCCTGTTCACCGTGACTTCGTCGTGCCGCCGAACGAGCTGTAGAGGTCGTCGAGCAGCGTCGAGCCGCGCGCCAGGCGCTGCTCGTCGTCGGTGCTCGAGGCGGCGATGCCGTTGATCAGAGTGCGCACGCCCGCCGTCTCCACGCGGCCGTACTTGTCGTCCTTCAGGTCGATGTCATGGATGATCTCGCCGATCGCCTTGAGCGCAGCATCTTCGAGGCCGGCATGGCCCAACAGCACCTCGAAGGTGCAGCGATCGCCGCGATGGGTGAACTCGCCCTCGAACATGTCGAAGCGCAGCTCGCCCGGCTGCGCCCGATAGCCGGTGCCCGGCACGAACTTGAAGCGCGCCTCGGCATCGATGAAGCGGCGGATCAGCCACGCCGAGGCGATGCGGTCGACCTGCACGCCCTCGCGCGTCACCCAGAGACAGCCCTGCAACGGACCGGGCGGCGGCACGCTCTTGCTGTCGCTCATGGCTTCCCCTTCCTGCTTGAGCGCCGCTTCGAGGCCCGACACCAGGCCTTCGGTGGCGGCGCGGCCTTCGGCGCCGAAGAAATCGATCGCCACCACCGTATCGAGCTGCTTGCGCAGCTTCGCGGTCTGGCCGGCGATCTCGGCCAGCACGTCATCCGGTGCGTCGGTCGCGAGCCGTGCCCCGACCTCACGCGCCTCGCCGGCGATGCGGCCGTAATCCTCGTCGCGCGCACTGTCGAACAGCGCGCGCAGGTAGGAGTCCGACAAACCCTCGAGGAAGTTGGCCTCGCAGACGATCGCCTCGCCTCCGCTCTCGACGATCTCCTTGGCGAGCCAAGCGAAGTCCTCGCGCGCGTCCGCGTTGGCCGGCAGCGCATAGACGGCGTTCTTGACCGTCACGGCACCGAGCGCCTGCAGCCGCCGCCAGATCTTGACCCGTACATAAGCAGGCTTGGCGCGGAGCTGGTGGATCAGGAGCAGCCAGTGCGGGCCGGCATCGATTGACATGGTCCATCCGTATCATGGATAAGGTATAAAAAGCAACATGCGTATCATTTTTCTCTTGCAAGCCCATTTAATCAGCGTATTTTGTAAATGAAACGCCTGTATCAGGGAGCAGAAACATGCGGTTCCACGCCCGTCCGATCTCGTTCAAACCAGTGCGCCTGAACGGCCTGTCAGCTCGGCTGATGGCCAGCCACTACGAGAACAATTACGGCGGCGCCGTTCGCCGGCTGAACGTCATTGCCGACGAACTCGCGGCCAGCGACCCCGCCGCGCTGCCCGGCTTCCGCCTGAACGGGCTGAAGCGCGAGGAGCTGATCGCCACCAATTCAATGCTGCTGCACGAGGTCTATTTCGATGGCCTGGGCGAAGGCGGCGGCGGTGACCCGCCCAACGACTTGCTGGGCGGCGTGCTGGCCGGGGCGATCGTCCGCGACTTCGGCTCGCTCGAGCGCTGGCGCGCCGAGTTCGTCGCGATGGGCAAGGCATTGGGCGGCGGCTCGGGCTGGGTGGTGCTGACCCGCTCGCCGCGCGACGGGCGGCTGAGCAACGTCTGGTTGGCCGATCACACGCACAGCCTTGCCGGCGGCACGCCGTTGCTGGCGCTCGACATGTACGAGCACAGCTATCACCTCGACTTCGGCAGCAATGCCGGCGCCTATGTCGACGCCTTCATGGCGAACATCGCCTGGCCGCGCATCGCCGCACGCTTCGCCGGCGAGACGGCGGCGCCGCGCACCCACATGATCGACGCGCCGGCCGCGCGCGCCATGCTCGAGGCCGATCCCGACCTGCTGGTGATCGATGCACGCCTGGCGCTCGATGCCACGACCGTCCCGGTGCGCCTGCGCGGTGCCCGCCGCGCGCCGCCCGACAAGGTCGACGACATCGCCGCGTCCCTGCCCAAGGGCAAGAAGGCGCTGGTCTACTGCGCCTGGGGCTTCGAGATCGGCGGCGACTGCGCCGCCAAGCTGCGCGAGCGCGGTATCGATGCCGTGACGCTGGCCGGCGGCATCGGCACTTGGCGCGCCAACGGCCTTCCCACCGAACCACTCAGCGAAGGAGACAAGCCATGAAGTGGGTCACCCGCGAACGTCCCAAGATCGACCGCATCGCCTGCCCGTGGCTGATCGGCCACTTCATCGACAAGCAGCCGGAGTTCCTCTACGTGCCGCCGGCCGAAGTGGTGAAGACCGCCGAGACGACCGGCGCGGTCCCCTACGACATCCCCGGCGTGAAGTTCAGCCATGTCGGCGAGAAGTGCTCGTTCGACGCCTTCCTCGCCGAGTACAAGCTCGATGCGCCGGGCCTCGACAAGCTCGCCGACATCGTGCGCGGCGCGGACACCTCACGGCTCGACCTGACGCCGCAAAGCCACGGCCTGTTCGCGATCTCGCTGGGCCTCAGCCACGTCTATGCCGACGACCACGAAATGCTGAAGCATGGCATCGTGATGTACGACGCGCTCTACGCTTGGTGCTGCCACCTGGTCGGCGAAACGCACGCCTGGCCGCCGAAGATGGATTGAGCGCCATGCCATTGCATCTCGTCGGCCACGTCGACCTGCCGGCGCACGTCGGCAGCGGCGGCTTCGATCATGCGGCGGTCCATGGTGCGACCGGCCACGTCTACGTCGCCCACACGGCCAACGATGCCGTTGACGTATTCGATCCGGCGGCGAGCCGATACCTCTATTCGGTGCAGAACTTGACGGCCGTCGCCGGCGCGTTGGTGAGCGACGAAAGCCAGCTCGTCTTCACCTCGAACCGCGGCGAGAACACGATCGGCGTGTTCGCACCCGGACCTGATCCGAAGGTGACAAAGATCGCCGTCGGCATGCGCCCCAACGGACTCGCCTATGACGCGAAGCGCCGGCTCGTGCTGGCGGCGAATGTCGGCGATCCGGCCGCGCCGCATTCCTATACGCTTTCGATGGTCGATCTCGACGCGGGCGCGATGCGCGCCTCGATCGAAGTACCGGGCCGCACGCGCTGGGCGGTATTCGATGCCGAGGCCCAAGCCTTCTACGTCAACATCATGCAGCCGTCGCAGATCGTCGTGGTCGACGCACACCAGCCCGACCGCATCGCGCGCACGATGGCGGTGCCTGCCGACGGCGCGCATGGCCTCGACCTCGATCCGGCGGCGCGTCGCCTGTTCTGCGCCTGCGATGCCGGCACGCTGGTCACGCTCGATGCCGACACCGGCAAGGTGTTGAACGAGAACAGGCTCAGCGGCGTACCCGACGTCATCTGGTTCAATCCGAAGCGCCGGCAGCTCACTGTCGCGGTCGGCAATCCCGGCGCGGTCGACGTCTTCGACACCACGTCGATGAAGAGCCTCGGCTCCATCCCCACCGAAAAGGGCGCGCACACGACGGCGCTGCCGCGGTCTGGCGACGGTCTCTACGTCTTTCTTCCTGCCAGCCATCGAGCTGCAATCTACCGGTGCGACCCATGAAACGCGCATGGCACGGTGAAGATCGAATCCAGCTTCAGGCTCGGCGTGGTGTCTCCGGGCCAGCGTCCGCCGAATGTTCGGATCCAACCAAATCCTGTTGCCGCCACAAGAATGCATCTCGATCAAATCCGTCGGCGGCCAGCCGCGCTTCCTGCCAATCGAGGTCCTGCTGACGAACGAGCGCGAGGTACTGCCGCGGCGGTGCGCCAAAGCGCGCGCGGAATGCCCGAATGAACTGGGTCGTACCGCCAAAACCGCAGCCCTTGGCGATGTCCGTCAACGAGCGCTCGTCCTTGCTGTCCGCCAGCATGAGCCGCAGAGCCTGATCGAGCCGGCGCTTGAGCAGCACGGCGCGAATACCGCCTTCTGCCGCCAGGAGCCGGTATAGCGACGCGCGGGAGACGTTGGCTGCATCGGCGATCTCGTCGGGCCCAAGCTGCACGCTTCCCAAATGCGCGTCGATGTAGTCCAGCGCGGCCCTTCTTCTCGATTTTACGTGATTCGCTTCGTCGCCCGCCAACCTTGCACGCGCGCAGGCGGTCGTCAGCGCCACGATGCCCTCGACCGCTGCCTCGGCTTCACTCACCGTCAGGTCGTCGGCCTGCGCATAATATTCCTGCAACGCTGCGCCAATCAAACGCGCCGCGCCACTCCCGCGCGGAAAGATAAGGCCGTGCGGCTCGAGTGCCAGTAGCGCCGCGGGCACGCTCTCGCGGGGAAGGACGAGCATCAGATTGACGTAGTCGGTCGCCGCAGCATGGAACGGCCGCGCATAGTCGGAGATCGCAACATCGCCGGGCTCGCGACGCCCTCGTTGTCCGGCGCAGTCCGTATCCACCGATCCTTCGAGCTGGAGCACGACCATCAGCTGATCGGCGCCGCCGCGCGCAACCATGGCGGGGCCCCGCGTCATGGTGAACGTCGTGCCCTGACAGCGCATCAGGATCGCGCGCGGCGTCGGATAGGTGCGGGTTGCAACGGTGAAACGCGCTTCCTCCGACGGATCCGGCAGCGATACCGTGTCGTAGTGATGCGTGAGAGTGTCTCGAAACGCTCGCCACACTTCCGGGCCGAAGGCGCCATGCGGATTGCTGTCCAATCCTCGCATCTTGGGCGGTACACCGAGCTCACCGCCGTCTTTGACCGATAGGTCCGCTGGACTGCTCGCGGGAGAGCCGTTGCCAATATTGGTCATCAGGACCTTCTAGCACGCCAATACGACGCCGTTGAAGATTTGACGCCGCTCTTAACCGGCAATCGCCAGACCGATTGAGGTGCGATTGACACTGGAGATCAATCCATAGATGCGGCGTCTCAATCTTTGACCTCTCTCCAGTTCTCGATTGAATCGAAACAAAGGCTCCCCGTACAAGCGAAGAAAGCGCGGCCGATCAAGAAGTCGCGTCGATCTCGAACTGAGGGGAGCAGGTCATGGCCGTTGGCGACTGTCGGTCAATAAAACCCGAGATCGTCACGCCGAAAAGCCCGGCAGTTCCACAGCTGAACCAGCCAAACCGAGAGTCGATGCTCGCCGCGCGTCTCGAACGTGGGCGAGTAGTGCGCGCCATGAGCGCAAGCTTCGCGCGTAGGCTATTGCTTGTTTTCTCCAATCATCGAAAGCCGAGCGCAGCCGGTTGAGCGAGCGTTGTGAGCACGGCTGAGCTTGCACAGCAACACAGCATACGGAGGAACGATGGAAGCGCTGCCAAGCAGCGGTGTTCGCGGCGTTTCTTTTCGCAAACGTCACCGCCTCCATCGCGATTCGGAGCGATGACGCCAACGCGCCCCATGGCCGAAGTGCGTGAGCCGCCCCACGTTCCTGCCGTGGCGGTTTCGCGGCTTTCGGCGCAGCGCCACCCTCCAGCGCTGATGGTTGCGGGCTTACTCGGGTTCGCGGCGTACGCGACATGGTTGTCGGCAGCGGCATCGGTGGGACACCCCCTCTTGACTGCGCTGGCGATCCTGGGCGCCTCGATGGTTTCCAGCGTTGCGGGATTTGCCTTCCCGGCGATCTGCGGCGCGATGCTCTTTCACCTCGTCGACGATCCGGTCCGCGTCGTCCAGATCATGATGGTCTGCGGGGCCGGCGGTCAGTCGCTGATGGTCTGTGCCTTGTGGCGGAAGATCCGCTGGCGCACGCTCGCCGGCTTTCTGGCCGGCGCCGCATTCGGCCTGCCCCTGGGCGTCATGGTCCTGCTTCATGCGCGGCACGCCGTCTATGCGCAGGTGATAGGAGTCGCCCTCGTCCTCTATGCCTTGTGCATGTTGCCGCGGCGTCCGCTGGTCGTGCGTCGGCAAAGCCCGCTGCTCGACGCCTTCTTCGGCTTTCTCAGCGGAGTGACGGGCGGTGCGGCCGCTCTTCCCGGCATGTTCGTCACTCTTTGGTGCGGCTTCAAGGGCTGGCCCAAAGAGCAGCAACGCGCGCTCTACCAACCGTTCATCCTGATCATGCAGCTGTCTGCCATAACGCTCATGGCAGTTCCGGGTCTCGCTCCGAACAGCCGGGCCGCTTTCGACTTCGCCGGCATCGTCTATCTGCCAGTCATGCTGCTCGGCACGACCTTGGGCCTGGCCTTCTTCAAGCAATTGAGCGACCGGCAGTTCGCGCTCGCCGTCAACCTGCTGATGGCTGTCTCGGGGATGGCCCTCCTTGTCTGATCATCCGCTCCGGAGCTGCAGCACGCATGGGACGCTGTCGCTGCGGCCAAGAGTGGAACTCATCTCCAAGCTGCTCTCCTTCAAGAGCACAAGGGCCTTCCTGGTTTTTCTCATGTTCGAGGGCCGCCAGCAAAGTGCGCAGCACCGTTGCCAGGCTCCGATCGAAATGCGCTGGGGCGACCGCGTTATTCCCTATCACGCTCGCTGTCCTGAATGACGGCCTGAATCCTGGACGTACCGCGGTGCTCGCTTCAGCTATGCTCCTTCCTCCGATCGGCAAGACATGAGGCGTCGGGCCTTCATGCTGAGCAGTGGAGCGGTGGCAGCTGGCGGGATTCGCGTTTCCAGCGCGGCTCCGGTTGGCCCCCTCCGGCGTCTCGAGATCCTGTCGGAAATCCCGAAAAATGATCCGCAATCCGGACTTCTATTGGCGGTGCTATGCGAGCGTTTCCGGCAAGGCGGATGGGTCTCCGGGCGCAACCTCGACATCGGGTTCCACTGGGTTGGCGCCGACATGGCGGATGCTGGCCGACTGGCGACTGAACTAGCGCAGACCAAACCGGAGGCCTTTCTGGCTGTCGGTGCAGCGGCACTCTCGGCAGCGCAGCAGGCCACTCGGATCGTGCCCATCATATTCACGCTGCCTGGCGATCAGATGGACGTCGAGGCCTTGGCGGACCTGGACTGGCCCGGCACCAATCTCGCCGGGATCGCGGATTTCGAAAGCGCTTCGTTGAAGCGATGGCTGGAGCTCTTGTCGGCTTGTGCGCCGCGCGTGCGGCGTGTGGTGCTCATCGTCTCTACCCGAATTGCCGGTCATCGGCTTGTGCCAAACTGGATGCCGGTCGTTCCCATCGAAACACACAGTGTCGCGGCCATTACCGGCGCGATTGAGGGCCTTACCGGTGAGCCGGATACCGGTCTGGCGATTCTGCCAAACGGCTTCGACAACGCCCATCTTGATGCGATCACGGCGGTCGCGGCGCGCCATCGATTGCCTGCTATCTCGTCCGACCCTCGCTTTGCCCGGTGCGGTGGATTGATCGCATACGGTGCCAACGTGGCCGACATCTACCAGAGGGTGGCCCTCTATATCGATCTTGTCCTGCGTGGAACGAAGCCCTCGCAGTTGGAAATGGGACGGCCGATCGTATTCGACCTTGTCGTCAACCTCCGGACGGCAAAGGCGCTGGGATTGCGCGTGCCGTCATCGGTCATCGGCCGCGCGGACGAAGTGATCCGATAGGGGATGACCATGGAAGACCTGGACCTACCCGCTACTTCAGTCAGCCCTGCGATCACGGTCCGTTCAGGCCAATCCCCGCCCGGTCTCGCAGCCAACGGCCACGGAAACCGGAACGTGCGGAAGGTGCGAATTCGTTGGGGAGATTGCGATCCCGCCGGCATCATCTTCAATCCGCGGCTGTTCGAGATTTTCGACGAATCGACGGCCGCGTTGTTCGAGGCCGCCCTTGGCATGACCAAGCGCGAGATGCTGGACGCCTACAACAGCGCCGGCATCGCGATCGTGCGTACGACAGCGACATTCCATGCGCCGATGCGGTACGGCGACGACGTCGCCGTCGAGAGCACCATCAACTTCGGCCGCTCGAGCTTTAACGTCAAACACCGAGTGCACCTGGGTGACAGGCTGTGCGCCGAAGGCGCCGAGACGCGAGTCTGGATCGTGCGGGACGAGACCGGCGCCCTCAAGGGCAGTCCCATTCCAGCCGGCGTGCTGGACATGTTCCGGGCGATTGGACAGCAGCAGCCCGGGGCAGGGTCGCGATGAAGCAGGACGCGACATGCGACACTCCCTTCAGGGCTGAAGCCGACCTGACGCCGTCGATCGGCGGGGCATCGGTCCTGCGTGTATTGCTGCTCATCGGCAGCGGCATCGTCGCTTCCGCCCAGGTGGGCAAGGCCATCATATCCATGCCGCTGATTCGCGATGAGCTCTCGCTCGGCCTCGATTTCGCCGGGCTGATCGTGGCGGTCTTTGCGCTGCTCGGCGCCACGACGGGAATCGGGGCTGGGGTCGTGGTCGGCCGGCTGGGCGTTCGGCGGTCGCTGGTCGGCGGAATGGTCGCCGTGGCGGTCGGCAATGCGATCGGCGCCGGCGCGCCGGACGAATATGTCCTGCTCGCCGCCCGCATCATCGAAGGCATCGGCTTCTTCGGAATCGTGCTGGCGATCCCCACCATGCTCGCCCAGCTCGTCAGGCGCGACATGCGGGACACCGCAATGGCGATCTGGAGCGCATATATGCCCGCCGGCATCATGCTGATGCTGCTTGCCGGTTCGCTGTTGCCGATGATCGGTTGGCGCGCGTTCTGGTTCGCCAACGCGTTCGTCGCGAGCGTGTGCGCGGTTTTGCTGGCAGTCTACGCACCAGCGCTGCCGGTTGCGCCGCGCCAGGCGGCGGGCCGGTTCTTCAGCGAGGTCGCGGCGGTCCTGCGCCGTCCGCGCTGCCTTGTCCTGGCCTTCGCCTTCTTCGCCTACTCCTGCCAGATTTTCGCGCTCTCCTTCGCGCTGCCGCTCCTACTCACCTCGGTGCACCAGGTTTCCCTCGCGGCGGCCAGCCTGCTGAGCGCACTGGTCCTCGCCGTCAGCACGGCCGGGCATGTCTCCTCGGGGTTCCTGCTGCGGGCCGGCGTGCCGATCTGGACGAACATCACCGTCGCATTCCTGTTCTTCGCGCTCTCCGGGTTCGCCATTTATGGCGGCGCTCTGGCGGCGCAAGGGACCTCGCTCGCCGCCGCCCTGGCGCTTGGGATCGGCGGCCTCGCACCAGGTGCGATCTATGCAGCAGTTCCGCGCGCAGCCCCTGCGCCTTCGGCGGTGCCGCCGACCATTGGGCTGGTGCAGCAGGCAAGCAACCTCGGCCAGTTCGCCGGTCCGCTCATCCTCGGCCTGTGGGTCAATCATCTCGGCTGGCAGGCTGCGCCGGTGATCTTGGTGCCTGTCGCTCTGATTGGCCTCGTCTGCGCGCTGGTCATCCGCCGCATCGGATAGCGTCACTTCGAGACGCTCCCCTGGGTCGACGAGAAATGAGACGATCAGCCTGAAATGAACACTGGCGTGCATTTCAGGCGTCTCACGGGCGTGAGAAACGCCCCGTGCGTCTCATCGGCTAGCGCGGCGCCATGCGGATCGCACCGTCGAGGCGGATCGTCTCGCCGTTCAGCATGTGGTTCTCGACGATGCTCATGGCGAGCTGGGCGTACTCCTTGGGGTCGCCCAGCCGCGACGGGAACGGGACCTGCGCGCCCAGGCTCTTCTGCGCCTCTTCCGGCAGGCTCATCATCATCGGCGTCAGGAACAGGCCGGGCGCGATGGTGCAGACGCGGATGCCGAGGCTCGACAGGTCGCGGGCGATCGGCAGGGTCATGCCGACCACGCCGCCCTTCGACGCCGAGTAGGCTGCCTGGCCGATCTGGCCATCGAACGCCGCGACCGAGGCCGTGTTGATGATCACGCCGCGCTCGCCGTCATCCATCGGCTGGGCCTGGCTCAGCGCATAGGCGGCGACGCGGATCACGTTGAATGTGCCGATCAGGTTGACCTGGATCACCTGGCTGAACATGGCGAGATCGTGCGGACCCGACTTGGAGATGGTGCGGCCCGAGCGGCCGATGCCGGCGCAGTTCACCACCACCCGCGGCGCGCCCAGCTTTTCGACCACCGTCTTGACGGAGGCCTCGACGCTGGCGCCGTCGGCGACATTGGTCTTCACGAACAGACCGCCCAGCTCCTTGGCCTTCTTTTCGCCGAGCTCGTCCTGCACGTCGAAGATCGCGACCTTGGCACCCGCCGCGGCCAGCGCCGACGCGGTCGCGCCGCCCAGTCCCGATGCGCCGCCGGTGACGACGGCGGCCTGCCCCTTCACGTTCATGGATGTCCTCCTTGGTTGCGGCGCTTTTAGCATGCCGCCCCCTCTTGCCAAGCGACGGCCCGGCGCACACTTCATCGGCTATGAGCAATGAGCAGGTTGTCCGGGAAGGCTTCTGGACCAAGGCCCGCCAGACCCTCGGGAAGGTCCCCTTTACCGAGGACGCGGTGGCGGCGTTTTATTGCGCGACCGATGCGGCAACGCCGATGACGGTGCGGCTCACGCTGTTCGGCGCGCTGGCCTACTTCGTCCTGCCGTTCGACATCATCCCCGACTTCATCGTCGGGCTCGGTTACACCGACGACGCCGCCGTGCTGCTGGCCGCCTACACGACCTGCAAGACTTACATCACCGACGATCATCGCGCGAAGGCCCGCGTCTGGCTGCGGAAGGAAACCCCGCCTCCCCGCTGACAGAAGAAATAGTTGATGCAATTTCAAGGGGCTGCCACCCACGGTTTCAGGTAGGCCCGAGCCACTGAAGTCGGGGGAGTTGGCGGCCAATGCACAGCGCGATGCGGCACGTTGCTCGCAGCTTGGTGGCTGCGCTAGCACTCATAGGCCTGTGGTTTTCAGTGCCGGACAAGGCCCAGGCGGATAGCCCCGGATGCACGGCCGTCAATGGCTTCAGCCTCAGCTTCAACGCCGGCGATGCACCCGGTCCGATCTTCACACCGTCCAGCTCCTTCACGGCCGGCGATGCGATTACGGTCACGCTGACGCTGGGACCCGGCGCCGTCCTCACCGACTTCGGGATCATACCGCCCGGCGGCGTGGTGTTCGACATAACGGGCAATCCGAACACGACCACCACGGTCGTCTACACTGTCCCCGCCGCGACCACGGGAAGCTTCGAGATCAACGCGTCCGGCCCGGCGGGCAGCGCCGGCACGCTGTCGTTCTCGTGCGGCACCACCAGCGGCAGTCGGGTAGGCGCCGCGCAGCAGCTCGCGACCAACGCGCAGGTTGCCACCGCCAACGGCCAGCAGGTGATGCAGCAGACCACCGACGCCATCAAGCTCGGCGTCCTGTCGAGCTTCGCCGCCGGCAACACCTCCCAGACTGCACAGGCCCGCCTCGCTGACTACGCCCGCGTTGCGAAGCTCGAAAACGAACGCGCCGACCTCGAACGCGAGCTGGCCGACCGGCCGACCGCGCCCAACGATCCCGAACGGCGTGTGCTCGAGGATCGGCTGGCCCTGACCAGCCGCAACCTCGACCTGGCGCGCGGCGGATTGCAGTCCCGAACCATGTCCGTTGCTGCCGCGCCCCGCGACGGTTCGACTGGCGACGGGTCGGCCGGCGATGGCTCGACCAACGATGGGCGCAAGGCCGACGGGCCGGCCGGATCGTTCCATGTCAACAGCACGGCGCTAGCCGACTTCTGCGGCGCCGAGTGCGGTCCGCCGGATCCGTCGACCACGCGCTGGAACGGCTGGTTCGACGGCCGGCTGGTCGGCGCCACCGACCCGATCGCCCAGCAGAGTGCCTTCGGCTTCGTCGGCGTGGCCGGTGCTGACTACAAGGTCATGCCCTGGCTGGCGGTCGGCCTGACCGTCGGCACCGAGGCATTCAACACCAAGATCGGCACGGCCGGCGCCAACGTTTCCGAGAACGGCGTCTCGGTCGCGCCCTATGTCGGCGTGCGCCTCGATCCCAACATCTTCTTCTCGGCCTTCGCCGGCGGTACGCGCCTCAACTACAGCACCGCGCCGCAGCCGGGAACGTCTGCCGCATTCGGCGCCTGGCGCTTCATGACCGGCGGCTCGCTCACCGGCGTCTGGCGCTTCGGCCCGTGGCGGCTGCAGCCGTCGGTCGACATCGCCTACGGATCGGAATCGCAGAACGGCTTCACCGATTCGGCCGGCACGGTGGTGCCCGGCCAGATCGTGCAGTACGGCCGGATGCGTGGCGGTCCCGAGGTCGGCTATCGCTTCGACTTCCCGGACTGGTCGGTCGAGCCGTTCGTGCTGGCGCGCGGCAACCTCGACTTCGCGACCAATCAAACGGTCCTGGCCAACGGCCAGCAGGTCGCCATCCGTGGCGGCGGCTCGGGCGGCGCCGGCGGCGGCTTCGTGATCCAGGGCCGCGGCTTCAACGTCCGGGCGACGTGGTCTACGATTCGATCGGCGTGACTGGCCTCGACATCTGGACAGGCCGCCTGCGCGCGGGTTGGAGCTTCTAGGCTAGGTCGCCGCGCGCGAGCGGATCCGCTCGGCCGCGCGGCGCTCGCGCAGGATTTGGGATTCGCGATAGGCGATATAGAGCGCCGAGGCGATGACGATCGCGGCGCCGACGTAGGTCCAGATGACGGGCATCTCGCTCCAGATCATCCAGCCGACGAACACCGCGAACGGCAGGCGCAGATAGTCGAACGGCGCCACCGCAGACATCTCGCCGACCGCGAAGGCCTGGACCCAGAAGTACTGACCGATGGTCGCCGAGATCGACACGCCGATCGCCAGCGCCCAGCCCCAGGCCGACGGCCATTTCCAGAACCAGATCGCCGGGCCGGCGAGCAGCAGGGTCGAGAAGATCGCGAACTGGGTCAGAATCATCAACGGCTTCTCGGAATCCGACAACCGGCGCACCAGCAGGATCGAGGTCGCCGAGGCGAGCGCATTGAGCAGCGCCACCGCCGCACCCGGCTGCAGGCTGCCGCTGCCTGGCCGCACCATCACCAGCACGCCGATGAAACCGACGATGGTCGCCGACCAGCGCCGCCAGCGCACCTTCTCGCGCAACACCAACGCCGCCAGCACCACCGAGAACAGCGGCTGCGAGAAGGCGAGCGCCGTGGCATCGGCGAGCGGCAGCATCGACACGGCGTAGAAGCCCAGCACCATCGAGGTGGTGCCCATGGCGGTGCGCCAGAAGTGGCCCTGGATGCGCTGGCTTTGCCACGGCTTCACGCGCCCGCTCAGCATCATCGGCGCCAGCAGCAGCACCGAGAAGAAGGCGCGGAAGAACGCCGTCTGCACGCTCTCGATCTCGGTCGAGAGCAGGCGGATCATCGCGCTGTTCGAGGTGAAGATGAAACCGCCGCTCACCAGCCACACCGCGCCCTGGATGTTGGGCGGCAGGCGGCGCAGTTGGGCAACGGCCATCCGCATATCAGATCTTCCGCTCGCGTCCGGCCCAATAGGGCGCGCGCAGGTCCTTCTTCAGCACCTTGCCGACCGGGCTTCGCGGCAGAGCCGTCGTGAAGTCGACCGACTTCGGCGCCTTCACACCGCCCAGCCTGTCCTTGGCAAGCGCGATCAGTTCGTCGGCCGTGGCTGCAGCGCCGGGCTTGAGCTCGACCACCGCCTTGACCGCCTCGCCCCACTTCTCGTCAGGCACGCCGATGACGGCACAGTCCTGGACCGCAGGATGGCTCCACAGCACCTGCTCGACCTCGCCGGGGAAGACATTGAAGCCGCCGGAGATGATCATGTCCTTCTTGCGATCGACGATGTAGACGAAGCCGTCCTCGTCGATCATCCCGATGTCCCCGGTGTGATGCCAACCATGAGCCGAGGCCTCCACAGAAGCCTGCGGGTTCTTGTAGTAGCCGGCCATGATCAGCCCGCCGCGCAGCACGATCTCGCCGCGCTCGCCGCGCGGCAAGATCCGGCCGTCGTCGCTCATGATCTCGAGCCGCATCAGCGGCGAGATCCGGCCGCAGCTTGCGAGGCGATGGCGCTTGTTGGTCTCGAGCGCCGCAACATGGTCCTCGCGCGAGAACACGGTGGCGATCATGCAGGCCTCGGCCTGGCCGTAGGTCTGGGTCAGCACCGGACCGAACACCTCGATCGCCTCGACCAGCTTGTCGACCGACATCGGCGCCGCCGCATACACCAGACGCCGTAGCGAGCTGTAGTCGTATTTGCCGATGTCGGGGTGCGCCAGCAGGATGTAGATCAAGGTCGGCGGCATGTAGACGTGCGTGACCTTGTGCTTCTCGATCGCAGCGAGAATCGCGCCCGGATCGGACGTGCCCATGAAGATGTTGGTGCCGCCGTAGGGCAGCAGCGGGAAGGAGCTGACGCCCGCCGCGTGGGTCATCGGCGCCACCATCAGATGCACCGGCGGCGCCTCGATCGGCATGGTCGCCCAGAAGATCGAGTTCATGGTCTCGATCACCCGGTTGGTGATCTGCACACCCTTGGGCCGGCCGGTGGTGCCGCCCGAGCTGATCAGGATCGCAACCTCGTCCGGCGCATCGGGCAGATCGGGCGCACTGTCGCCCTGCTTTGCCAGCCAGGCGTCGAACTCGGGCGCGTCGATGCAGATGAGGGTCTCGATCTTCGGGCAACCCTCTTTGATGCGCGGCAGGTAGGGCGCAAAGCTCGAGTGATAGAACAGGAACGACACGTCGGTGTTATCGAGGATGTAGAGGTTCTCCTCGATCGCATTGCGCGCATTCACCGGCGCCCAGATCAGCCCGGCCCGCTGGATGCCGAGCAACGCGGCACAGGCCATCGCATGGTTGGGGCTGTAGACTGCGACCTTGTCGCCGTTCTTCAGGCCCTGCCCCAGCAAGCCGTTGGCGACCTTGTGAGTCGTGCCTCGCACGTCGGCGTAGGTCCAGCCGCGCGTGCCGTCATGCAGGCAGTCGCGCTGAGGAAAGAGATCGGCGCCGCGGTCGAAATAGTCGATCAGGCGCATGTTCAGGATCTTGCCGCAAATGGATTGAAGATCGGCACATTGAAAGGTTGGAAGTCGCGGACGTTGCGAGTCACCACTGTCAGTCCGTGAACAAGCGCCGTCGCTGCGATACGTGCATCGTCGGCAAGCGCGTCCGACTTGCGATGCATCAGTTTGGCCCATGCCCGCCAGACAGCGGTGTCCGTCGGCAAGACCTCGTATGCTCTCGCCACCTCGTCGGCCCACCGTTCAAGCTCAGCGGCTCGCCCTGGATCCTGATCACGCGTCAGTTCGATGCCGGCCTGTATTTCACCCAACGAGAAGGCCGACAGGCGCAGCAGCCGGTGATCAGTCGCCTGAAGCCATGCCACTACTGCGCCGTGCGGACGACGGCGTCTCAGTTCCGAGACGACGTTCGTGTCGAGCAGGAAGGTCATCAGTCGAAGTGCTGCACCGGACGACGCGTGTGCCGACCGCGGGGCGGAAGCTTCAGATCGCCTCGCGCCTCATCGGTCAGAAGCAAATCCTTCAGCGTCTTTGCAGGCTCCCCCTTCAAGCGCCGCCAATCTTCGATCGGAACAAGGACGGCCGCTTCGCTTCCCCGCTTGGTGACAAGCTGGGGGCCCTGCTGGAGACACGCCTCGAGCATCTCGCTGAACCGAGCCTTGGCGTCCTGAACCGGCCATGACTTCATCGGTAATCCCTAACTAGTCAGATGACTAGTCTATTATTCGCACGGGCGCTAAGCAACAGGCGGGCTGGGGCCAAGCGCCCGCTGCATCAGCACGCTGTCGAGCCAGCGGCCGAACTTGAAGCCGATATTCTCGAGCGTGCCGACCATCCGGAAGCCGCAGGCGGCGTGGAGCCGGATCGACGGCGTCGACGCCGAATCGCCGATCACCGCCACCATCTGCTTCTTGCCGAGCGCCGTGCACTGCTCGATCAGCACCGGCAGCAGCGCCTTGCCGACGCCCTGCCCGACCGCGTCCTTGTCGATGTAAATCGAATCCTCGACCGAGAACTTGTAGGCCGGCCGCGGCCGCCAGTTGCCGGCATAGGCGTAGCCCATGA
>DASXQC010000665.1:0-3026 GCA_036493235.1 Reyranella sp. | reverse complement strand
GCTGGGTATTGCAGGAAGATGTCGACCCAACCGGTGTGCAGGATCACCGCATCGCCCTCGCGCAGGGTCGTGTTGGTGAGCTTCAGGCCGGCCTGCAGGTCTTCCGGCGTGATCACCGTTCCCTTGTCGAGGCACGGGTTTTTGCAAGCCGGATTGGTTCGCAGCTTCCCGGCGTCCTGATAGACCTTGACCAGGTCGATGAACACGCCGCGCGTGGCGAAGCTCTTCAGGTTTTGGAGCCCGAGCTTGGTCAGGCCGTTCTGGTTGATGTTTTTGCCCATCGCGGTCTGGTTGTAGTAGCAGTCCGCCTTGCCGATGTGGCCCATGCCGTCGAGATGTGTGCCGACGTGGCTCTGGCTGAGGTAGGTGTCTTCCATATAGGTCAGTTGGTTCTCGCCCAAGGCGCCGCCCGGCACGAGGCCGGTGGCGGTCAGCACCGTCTTGGTGAAACGGGTGCCGAACAGCGGCACGCCGTCGACCAAATCGTTGGTCAAGCTGGTGACCTTGCCGTCCTTGATCTCCGTCGCCGCAGCCTTGGTCACCGCCGGCGTGATGCGGTTGGTGGCGCCGGTCTGGTCGTCCTTGCCGAACGGCGACACCGGAACGAGCTTGGTGCAATCGCTTTGTGCAAAGGCGCTGGAAGCCATCGCGATGACGCTCACGAAGGCAATTCCCGTCAAGACTGATCTCAGTCGCATGACAGTCTCCTCCTGCTGTTTCCCTTTGTGTGTACGCGGCAAGCAAACTCTGCGCGATTTGTCGGCGCGACCGAGGCCGCGCGGACCCACAATTCGATGGGTTGAAAAGCGTTGCTGACTGGTTAGGCAAAGTCAACGAAAGTCGCGCGAGGGCTGCAGAATCGCATATCTTGCGAGCGCTGAAGACCGTCCAGCCCCTCACTGCGGGTCGGCATGCTGCGGCGGCCAGACCAGCGTGAAGCGCTCGAACACCGCCGGCATCGAGGCGCGGAACGAAAAGCCCTGCGCAGCGGCCTGCGCTGTGAAGTAGCGGACGTGCATGGCGAGCCAGTCGGCCCGCGTTCGGTCGCCCTCGCCTTCGTCCCAGGCGAAAGCCGTGTCTACCTGGTCGAGCGGCTTCACGTCGACAGTGCGCGTGCGCCAGATCGCGCGCGGCCGGTCGGCGCCGTCGAGCACCACGACGTGGCCGCCGACGCGGCTCATCTTCTCCCCGCCGACCTCGACGTCGCGCAACAGATAGGCGGTCGCGCGCTTGGGGCCGTCGAGCACCAAGGCCAGCAGCTCGTCGCTTATCGCGGGGGCGCTGCCGAAGGAGCAGACGACGTAGTCCTCGTCCGGCACATCCCGCGCCGCGCGATAGGCGTTCCAGAATACCTCGACCTCGGGCGAGCGCGGCTTGTCCATCGGCCGACCCTGTCCGAAAACCGCCAGCCCCTCAACGCACCGCTGCCTAGATGATCCGTCGAACCCCGGAGCATTCGATGGCAACTCTTCGACGGCAGATCGCCCTCAACGCCCCCGCCAGCACGGTCTGGTCGGCCTTGCGCGACTTCGGCGCGGTGCACACGCGTGTGGCGCCGGGCTTCCTCACCAAGCTGGACATGGATAAGGACGACCGCATCGTCACCTTCTTCAACGGCCTGGTGGCGCGCGAGCGGCTGGTCACGGCCGACGACGAGGACTGCCGGCTGGTCTATTCGGTCGTTGAAGGCCGGGCGAGCCATTACAACGCAGCGGTCCAGGTCTTCCCCGAGGACGACGGCAGCCGGCTGATCTGGACCATCGACCTGCTGCCGAACGACCTGGCGCCGGCGATCGGCGGGATGATGGATCATGCGACTGGCTACATGAAGAAGGCCCTTGAAGCGGCCTGAACCGCTTTTGGCCGCTTGAGCCTGTAACCGCGGGGCCTTAAGACCCCGCCATGAAAATCGAAGCGCGTGACATCGATCACCTGACCCTGAGCGGTTCGCCCGACGAGCTGGCCAACAAGCTGCTGCTGCTCGGCTTCAACCTCACGCCGGAGGGCGTTGAGCCGCGCTGCATCTGCTTCCAGGCGGCCGAGGACGACGTGCCGAACTACCTCGAGCTGATGGAGGGCGAGCCGGGCGTGGAGCTGGCGATCAACGTCGCCGAGCTCAAGGGCGAGACGCGGACGCACAGCTGGGAGACCGAGGACGGCTTCGAGGTCGAGGCCGAGACGACGCTCGGCGAATCGGAAGGCCCCCTGCCCTGGCGGCCGGTGCAGCAGGTGACGCCCGACGCCTTCATGGAGCCGGAATGGATCGTCCATCCCAACGGCGCGCTGGGCATGATGGCCGTGCACGCCGTGTCGGACGATCCGCAGGCCACCGCCAAGGAGCTCGGCTCGGCCTGGGGCGCCATCACCGAGGACCTGCTCGACGGCTGCGTCATGGTGCAGACCGGCGCGGTCGAGCTGATGATCTGGTCGCCCACCGCCTACCAGGCCGAATATAAGGACGTCGAGGCGATCGCGCCGGAGCAGAAGCCCGCGATCGTCGGAATCGCCGTCGCCGTCGAGCGCGCCCGCCCGCTTCAGGCACTGCTGCGCGCCAACAACGTGCCCTTCGCGGTGACCGAAGGCGACCGCGTGATCGTCCCGGCCGAGCAGACCGACGGGCTTATGATCGAGTTCATGCCGCAGAACTGAGTCAGGCGAGCGTCGGCAGGACCAGTTCCGTCACCAGGATCACGCCGACCCTGTGCTGGTCGGCGCCGGAACGGCGGTAATTGCCGCAATTGATGCCGATCACGAGATCGGCGTTGGGGATCACGTAGAGCCGCTGGCCGCCCCAGCCGATGCCGGCGATCCAGGGCAGCGGCGGATGCGCCGCATCCTGGAAGGCGCCAGTGTACCAGTGATAGCCGTAGCCACCGCGGTGCGGCATCTCCACTACCGGCGTCGTCGCGCGCTTCACCCAGTCGGCGGGCACGACCGGCTTGCCTTCCCACGCGCCGCGGGTCAGCACGAGTTGGCCGATCTTCAGCATGTCGCGCGGCAGCAGGCGCAGTCCGGAGGCGGCAACC
>DASXQC010000664.1:0-1917 GCA_036493235.1 Reyranella sp. | reverse complement strand
TCGCTGTCCACGGAGGAATTCATGGCACAGACCGGCAAGCACAAGGGCCTGGAGTTCGGCATCTTTCTCGCGCCCTTCCATCGGGTCGGTGAGAATCCGACGCTCGGCATGGCGCGCGACATGGAGCTGGTCGAATGGATCGACGAACTCGGCTACGACGAGGCCTGGATCGGCGAGCATCATTCGGCCGGCTGGGAGACCATCGCCTCGCCGGAAGTGTTCATCGGCGCGCTGATCGAGCGCACGCGCTACATCCGGCTGGGCTCGGGCGTGACCAGCCTGCCGTATCACCATCCGCTGATGGTCGCGAACCGCTTCGTGCAGCTCGACCACATGTCGCGCGGCCGTACCATGCTGGGCTGCGGCCCGGGCGCATTGCCGTCGGACGCCTACATGATGGGCATCAACCCCTCGACCCAGCGCGACCGCATGGAGCAGTCGCTGTCCGCGATCATGGCGCTGCTGAAGTGCGAGGAGCCGGTCACCATGAAGACCGACTGGTTCGAGCTCAACGACGCGCGGCTGCATCTCGCGCCGTACTCCTATCCGCATTTCCCGATCGCCTGCGCCAGCACGATCACGCCGTCGGGCATGATCGCGGCCGGCAAGCACGGCGTCGGCGTGCTGTCGATCGGCGCCGGCCTGCCGGGCGGGCCCGAGGCGATGGCCAAGCAGTGGGCGATCTACGAGGAGACCGCGGCCAAGCACGGCCACACGGCCGACCGCTCGAAGTGGCGCATCGTTGTCAACGCGCATGTCGCCGATGACGACGAGCGGGCGCTGCGCGAGGTCCATGCCGGCGAGCGCCGCGAGACGGTGACCTACTTCGAGGACACGCTGGGCCGCCCGCCGGGTCGCTCCGACGATCCGCTGCGGGAGGGCGTGAAGCAGGGCACGACGCTGGTCGGCTCGCCCGACACCGTCGCCAAGGGCATCGAGCGTCTGCTCGGCTACTCCCAAGGAGGTTTCGGCGGCATCCTGTTCCGCGCCCACGAATGGGCCGACCGCGAGGCGACGCTGCGGTCGTACGAGCTGTTTGCGCGTTACGTCATGCCGCGCTTCCAGGGCTCGCTCGACACCATTGTCGGCTCGAACACGTGGTCGCGTGAGAACCGCAAGGCGGTGTTCGGCCCGACCGTGGCGGCGGTGAAGAAGGCCTTCACCGACGTCGGCCGCGAGGTGCCCGACGAGTTCCGCTCCCGCACCGTCGGCGCCCGCGACGTCGCCGACTAGGCAGCTACTGCTGCCATGACTGCCACCACTGCCATGCGCCGTGGCAGTGGCTGGTTGCAGGCAGGTCAGCGTTTCAGGCGAGTCCTGCCACGCTGCCCGCACCCCCCGCCCCGCTGCGATTTTTCCTGCGAATGCCCCGGGGCGGCAGGTTCGGTGCTGGCAGAGGCGCCTTTTGGCTCTTGCGTCCATTTAGTAAATTTACTATAAATATACTATATATGCAATGACTATTCGCTGCCGGCAGGTCTCGACGGACGCCGCTGCGTAGCTCTGCCGGTAGGGCATGTCCCGGTAGCCTCATCGGAATACCCCTATGCTCTTTTGCTGGGGGCGCGCCACACCCGTGACGCGTCATGCGGCGATGCGAGCACCCCTTAATCGCGCCACTGGAGTGGCGCGCCCCCAGCAAAAGACGATGACGTCTAGATGGAAGTGCTGCAGCCGGGGGCGTCACGTCATTGGACTGCGCGCTCATGAGCGCGCTGGAAGCGCGCGGTCCAATGATCGCTAGGAAGTCTTGTCGAGGAATACGAGCAGCATCGCGTTGAAGGCTTCCGGCTCGGTGACGTTGATCGCATGGCCACCCCACGGCCCGACGTGCAGCTGCGCGCCGGGGATCGCTGAGGCGAGCTGTTCCGACATCGAGCAGGGCACCAGCACGTCGTCGCGGGCGGCGGAGATCAG
>DASXQC010000663.1:0-4225 GCA_036493235.1 Reyranella sp. | reverse complement strand
CATGTAGTAGCCAATGGTGAGTGTGAGCTCGACCACCGCGCCGGGCGACAGAAAGGCCTGCACGGCCTTGAGGTTCTTGTTCGACGCCTTGACGTTGCGCACCACGTCGTCGGCGAAGCGCAGCACCGCCTTCTCGTTGTCGGTGAAGGCCGGTGCCTCGATGGTAGCGTCGCGCAGGGCGGCGATCTTGTCGTCACTGACTCCGGCCTCGCGGGCGATGCGCTCGTGCTGGAAGACTTCGTAAGCCGCACGGCTGAGGCGCCCAACCCGCACGATCGCGAGCTCGCGCAGCTGCGGATCGATCTCGCAGCGATAGAGCAGCGCATTGCCCATGCGGATGAAGCCCTTCAACCCAGCCTCGGAGTTGGCGAGCATGCGATAGATGTTGAGATGCGGCTTCAGCTTGTCGAGAAACTCGGCGTGCTTGCCGGTGGCGGAATCGACGTCGAAATACGGAATGCGCGGCATGGATGTCCTTTCAGGGCTCAGCAAGCCTGAATTACATCCAGCCGCGACGCAATAAAGGGTTGAACAGCCGGCGTCAGAAGCTGGTCGGCACGATCGGCTTCTCGAGCACGATCAGCGCGTTGCAGGAATCTCCCGGCGAAGGGCCACCTTCCGGCGGGTTTTCAGTCGGCGATGATTCCCTTATTCTGGCAGCGATGTCGAAGCTGCTCCTTATCCGCCACTGCCAGTCGACTGGGAGCCATCCGGACTCGCCGTTGAGCGAAGCCGGCGCCAAGACCGCGGGAGCGCTGATCACCCGACTCCAGGACTTGGCGCCAGACGCCGTCTACTCCAGCCCCTATGAGCGGGCGCAGGCGACGGTTCGGCCCTTCGCGATCTCGGCTGGCTTGTCGGTTGGGGTCGATGACCGGCTTCGCGAGCGGGTGCTCTCGGACAGGGATCTCGAGGACCAGTGGGGCCACGTCCGCCGGTCGTTCGCCGAGCCGGACTACTGTGCGCCCGGCGGAGAGAGCCTCAATCAGACGGCGCAACGCGCCATCGCCGCCTTGGTCGACATTGCCGCCGCGGGCCATCGGCTGCCGGTCGTCGCCAGCCACCGCAACTTGACCGCTTCCGTACTACGATCGATGGATACGGCGTTCGGTTTCGAGCAATTGCTGGACCTACGTACCCCCGACCTGTTCGAAGTCGAACTCGACGCCGGGCGGCCGATCAGGTTCGTGCGACTGGACGCCCTATCCCGCTTCGCGGAGCAATGACGCGGCCCTCGCCGGATGGATACACGATCAGCTCGCTCTATGTGGTGTCGAAAGGCTGCTGGCTCGCCACGGCAAATGTGGCTCCATGCGGCCGGAAATCGCTCTGACTACATCCAGCCTCGGCGCAATAACGGGTTGAACAGCCGGCCCCAGAAGCTGGTCAGCACGATCGGCTTCTCGAGCACGATCAGCGCAATGCAGGGATCTCCCGGATCGGCGACCGGCTGGTGCTCCTGCGGGCCCGGCCCGACCGCGAAGTCACCGACACGATAGTTGCCAGTGTTGTCGGTGTAACCGCCCTGCAGCACGACCGTGTACTCGTTCGCAACGTGGCGATGCGGCGGCAGGCCTTCGCCGTGCCGGAGCCGCAGCAGCCGGACCTGGTGCGCATCGCCGTGCAGGTCGAGGCGCATCTCCTCGAAGCCGCCGAACGCCCGACGCCACGTCTTGCCGGCCAGATACGGCCGCAAGGCCGAGGGAGTCCACTCGAATCCCGGCGGCGCGGCCGGCGCGACGGGCCGCACATCGTCGTCGTCCGGCAGATCGTCGAGCCGCGCCAGCGCCTCCTCGAGCGCCGCCTCGCCCACGTCGGCCGCGACGGGGTCTTCGTCGAGCAGCGCGCCGCCCACGCCGCGCAACCGACGCACCAGCCGCCGCGACCCGGGATCGAGCGCGACATGCAGCGCCATCGCGAGTGCCGGCCCTTCGGGCAGCACGCCGGCGGCGTAGTCGAGCAACAGCTCGTCAGGCGCGTGATGGCGGATCATTTCTCCTTCTCTTCGCGATCCAATGCCTCGCGCAGCTTGCCAAGAGCAAGGCGAATGCGTGACTTCACCGTGCCCAAAGGGAGCATCAACTCCTCGGCGATCGCGGTGTGCGTCTTGTCCTCGAAGAACGCCTTGCGAATCACCAGGAGCTGATCGGCCGACAGGCCCTGCATGAGTTCCTTCATTCGCATGTACGTCTGTCCGGCCGACATGGATTTGTCGGCGTCGGGTTCATCTGCCGCATAGACCGCGAGCCAATCCTCCGTCGACAGGTCCGGCCGGGTCCGCCGCAGCAGGTCGATCCGCTTGTTGCGTGCAATGGTATAGATCCAGGTGGCGGCCGAAGCCCGGGTGCGGTCGAAGCTCGCCGCCTTGCGCCACACCATGATCATCGCTTCCTGGGCGACTTCCTGTGCCGCGTCCGCATCGGCACCGCCCTTCATGACGAAGGCCTTGACGCGAGGCGCGTAGAAGCGGAACAGGCCGGCGAAAGCCGCACGGTCCTTGCAGGCCGCGATGGCCTCGATCAGGTCGGCGGCTTCGTCCGGTGTCAGGCGGGCCGTCCCTCACCCAGGTCCCAGAACAGCCCGGTCATCAGGCGCAGGCCCTCGCGCGCCACCGGCGCCAGCAGGTGCTCGTTCGGCGCATGCTGCGAGCAGGCGGCGTAGGAATGCGGCACCCAGACCGTCGGCAAACCCAGGATGTCGGTGAAGACTTCGTTCGGCAGCGAACCTCCGAGGTTCGGCAGGATGTGAGGCTTGACGCCCGCCGTCTCCTCCAGCGACTTCGCGGCGAACTTCGCCCACGGGCTATCGGGATCGAGGCGCGTGGCGTTCATGATCACGTCGCGCGCCGGCTCGACCGTGATGTCGCCAAAGCCGTGCTTCTCGAGATGGCGGCGCAGCGCCGGCACGATGTCGTGCGGATCGGTGCCGACCACGAAGCGCAGCTGGCAGTAGGCGATCGCCGACGGCGGGATGGCGTTGACCGGCCTGTCGGGATTGCCTGTTTTGAAAGCCAGGACCTCGAAAGAATTCCAGCCAAACACGCGCTCGATCGGCGTCAGGCCCTTCTCGCCCCAGTCCTCGTGGATTTTGGGCGCGCCCTCACCGGCATCGATCGAGACGTCGGCCAGCGCCGCGCGCACCGAGTTGGTCAGCGTCTTGGGCCGCCATTCCGGCACTTTGATCTGTCCGCGCTCGTCGGTGATGGTCGCCAGCGCATGCGCCATGACGATACCGGGATTGGCCAGCAGGCCGCCCCAGTTGCCCGAGTGATGGCCGCCCTCGCGATAGCTGAGCTTCAGGTTGAAGTTCATCGTGCCGCGCGTGCCGCCGAAGATGCAGGGCCGGCGATGGTCGAGGCGCGGGCCGTCCGAGCCGATCAGCGCGTCGGCCTTGAGCGCCGCCTTGTTGGCCTTGCAGAACTCGGCCAGGCCCGGCGAGCCGGTCTCCTCGCCGGTCTCGATCAGGATGGTCGAGTTGAAGCCCAGCGCGCCGCGCTCCTCGAGCACGCAGGCGAGCGCCGCGATGTTGATGGTGTGCTGGCCCTTGTTGTCGGCGGTGCCGCGGCCATACATCTTCTCGCCTTCGATCACGATATTCCATGGCGACAGGCCCTGCCGCCATTGGTCCTCCTGGCCACGAATCACGTCGCCATGGCCGTAGGTCAGCACGGTCGGCTTCTTCTCGTCCTCTATACGGCGGGCGATCAGGAACGGACCATATTCCGCCCGCGGATTCGGCAGGACGGTGCAGTCGTAGCCCAGTTTCTGCAGCGACTCGGTCATTTCGCCCGAGACGTACTGCTGCAGCGCGGGCATCGAGCCCTGCTCTTGGCTGGTGGTGGGGATGGCGACGCGCCTCTGCAGATCGCTGAGGAAGCCTCCGTCATCGAAATATTTCTCTGCACGCCCGATGGCGCCGTTTCGTGATCCGTTCATGGGCACTAGGCTACCCTATCCTCCTCCCCCGTCATACGGGGGAGGATGCAGGAGGGGGAAAGCCACGAAGCCGATGCTGGAGGCTTTCAGGTCATGATCTCATCGTTGCTCAGTTGCGACTGATGCCTTCCCCCTCCCTGCCTCCCCCTTATGACGGGGGAGGTGAAAGAAAGAAGGGAGAAGAGCCATGACGCAGGCGGGCCAAGTCGTTTTCAGCAAGATGGAAGAGGTCGTCTGGGGCAGGCCAGCCGCCGAAACCGTCGCGGCGCTGGCGCAGAAACGCGGCGCCG
>DASXQC010000662.1:0-4429 GCA_036493235.1 Reyranella sp. | reverse complement strand
CGCAAGGGGAACTCGTTGAAGGCCATCGGATTGCGAGCCGATATGGACTGCCTGCCGATGGACGAGAGAAACGATTTCGAGCATCGGTCGCAGAACGAGGGCCGCATGCATGCCTGCGGCCATGACGGCCACACCGCGATGCTGCTGGGTGCTGCCAAGGTGCTGAGCGAGAAGAAGGACTTCGAGGGCGCGGTGCACTTCATCTTCCAGCCGGCCGAGGAAGGTGGCGGCGGCGGCAAGGCGATGATCGAGGACGGCCTGTTCGACAAATTCCCCTGCGATGCGGTGTTCGCGATCCACAACAAGCCGGGCGTGCCGCTCGGCCACATCGTTTCGCGCCCGGGCCCGTTGCTCGCCGCGGCCGATCGCTGGGACATCCGCATCACCGGCAAGGGCGGCCACGCTGCGCATCCGCACACCACGCTCGATCCGATGGTGGTCGGCGCCAGCATCGTGATGTCGCTGCAGTCGATCGTCGCCCGCAACATCGATCCGCAGGAAGCGGCGGTCGTCACCGTCGGCTTCTTCAAGGCGGGCTCGGCCTACAACGTGATCCCGGGCGACGCGCATATCGGCGGCACCACCCGCACGACGACGCCGGAGAACCGCAAGCTGATCCAGAAGCGCATCAAGGAGATCTGCGATGGCGCCGCCCAGATGTACGGCGTGCAGATCGAGGTCGAGCACCGTCCGGGCTATCCGCCGACGGTGAACAACCCGGAGAAGGTCAAGTTCGCGATCGAAGTTGCCGCCGACGTCTGCGGCTCTGGCAACGTGCGCGATAACGTCAAGCCGAGCATGGGCGCGGAGGACTTCTCCTACATGCTGGAGAAGGTGCCGGGCTGCATGGTGATGCTGGGCAACGGCGGCAGCGAGGCGATCAACCTCCACAACCCGCGCTACGATTTCAACGACATGGCGATCCCGTTCGGGATCAGCTTCTTCGTCAAGACCGTCGAGCGCTTCCTCGGCGACCAGAAGGGCTGAGCGAGGAGGGCCCGGCCGCACGATGGAGTTCCTTCGCGTCTACGGTCGGGTCCTGGGACTCCTGCGCGACGAGCGAAAGCTGGCAATTACGCTGGCTTTCGCCAACGTCGTGGTGGCCGGCCTGCAGTTCTACGAGCCGGTGCTGCTGGGCCGCGTCGTCGACCTCTTGTCGAACGCTCCGGGCAAGAGCAATGCCGACATCTGGCACGCCGCCAAGCAGCTACTGGTGATCTGGGCGGTCGTTGGCATCGGCGGCATCGTCGCCAACATCGTCGTCTCCCTGCAGGCCGATCGCATGGCGCACCGGCGGCGGCTTGGCGCCATGGCGACCTATTTCGAGCACGTGCTGATGCTGCCGTTCTCGTTCCACAACTCGCAGCATTCCGGCCGGCTGCTCAAGATCATGCTGACCGGCGTCGACCATCTGTTCGGTATCTGGCTCAGCTTCTTTCGCGAGAACCTTGCGACCTTCGTGGCGCTGTTCATCATGCTGCCGCTCAGCGTCCTGATGAACTGGCAGCTCGCGGCGCTGCTGATCGTGCTGATCGTCTTCTTCGCCATCGCCAACGCCTTCGTGGTCGGCAAGACCGACCGGCTGCAGGCGCAGGTCGAGGAGTATCACAGCGAGCTTGCCGGCCGGGCGGGCGACGCGCTGGGCAACATCCACCTGATCCAGAGCTTCGTGCGGCTGAGCGCCGAGGCCGGCGCGGTGCACAGCATCATCCGCCGCACGCTCGAGGCGCAGTATCCCGTGCTGAACTGGTGGGCGCTGCTCTCGGTGCTGACGCGCGCCGCCTCGACCGTCACGGTGATCCTGATCTTCGTGCTCGGCACCTGGCTCTATACCCAGGGCCAGGCGACGGCCGGCGAGATCGTGAGCTTCATGGGCTTCGCCACCATGCTGATCGGCCGCATGGACCAGGCGTCGGGGTTCGTCAGCCGGGTCTTCTTCCAGATGCCGGCGCTGGCGGACTTCTTCCGGGTGCTCGACCACCAGTCGACCGTGCCGGACAAGCCCGACGGCAAGGATATTGGCCGCGCCAAGGGCGACATCGACTTCGAGGATGTGAGCTTCTCCTACGACGGGCTGCGTCCGGCGCTGCAGCATTTCGACCTGCACGTCCCGGCCGGCACGACGGTGGCATTCGTGGGCTCGACCGGCGCCGGCAAGAGCACGGCCTTGTCGCTGCTGCACCGCATGTGGGATCCGCAGTCGGGCGCCATCCGGATCGACGGCATCGACCATCGCGACGTCAAGCTGAGCTCGCTCCGGCGCAACATCGGCGTGGTGTTCCAGGATTCGACGATGTTCTACCGCTCGATCGGCGACAACCTCAGGATCGGCAAGCCCAACGCCACGCAGGGCGAGATCGAGGCGGCGGCGAAGCTCGCCGAGGCGCACGACTTCATCATGAGCCAGCCGCACGGCTACGAGACGCTGGTCGGCGAGCGCGGCGCGACGCTGTCGGGCGGCGAGCGGCAGCGGCTGGCGATCGCCCGGGCGCTGCTCAAGAACCCGCCGATTCTGATCCTCGACGAGGCGACCAGCGCGCTCGATTCGGTGACCGAGGCGCGCATCCAGAAGGCGCTCAAGGCCCTGATGGCCGGCCGGACGACGTTCGTGATCGCCCACCGCCTGTCGACCATCCGCGACGCCGACCAAGTGGTGGTGCTGGATCATGGCAAGATGGCCGAGCACGGCACCTACGCCGAGTTGATGGAGCGGGGCGGCGTGTTCTCCACCCTCGTGGCAACTCAGCGCGCTGGCATAGAATCTGCCTGATATCCCCTTGGCGGGCGCGTTTGGGCCGCCTAAGAGTCGCGACAGGGACGAAAGCTGAGGGGCATCGAATGAACAGGATCGCCAAGGGACTGGTTGCGGCCGTCGTTGCGCTGGCCGCAGGAATCGGCTCGGCAGCGGCGCAGACGCCGATCAAATTCACCCTCGACTGGGTGTTCCAGGGTCCGACCTCGCCGTTCCTGGTGGCGCTCGACAAGGGCTACTACAAGGCCGAGGGCCTCGACGTCACCATGGACCCGGGCCAGGGCTCGGCTGGCGCCGTACAGCGCGTCGCCACCGGCGCCTACCAGATCGGCTTCGCCGACGTGAATTCGACCATCGAGTACAACGCCAAGAACCCGGGCAAGGAAGTGCTCTGCGTGTTCATGACGTACGACTTCGCGCCGTTCGGGGTCTATGCGCTGAAGAAGAGCGGCATCAAGGAGCCCAAGGACCTGAACGGCAAGAAGCTGGGTGCGCCGGTGTTCGACGCTTCGTTCCGCCTGTTTCCGGCCTTCGCCAAGCTGACCGGCATCTCCAAGTGGGAGCATGTCAACCTGACGCCGCAGCTGCGCGAGCGGAGCCTGGTGCAGGGTTCGGTCGACTTCATCTCCGGCCACTACTTCTCGTCGATGCTCGATCTCAGGGCGAACGGCGTGAAGTTCGACGACATCGTCGCCATGCGCTACGTCGACTTCGGCATGGACGTCTACAGCAACGGCATCGTGGTCTCGCCCGAGATGGCCAAGAACGAGAAGGCGGTGAAGGGCTTCATTGCCGCCACGCTCAAGGGCTGGAAGGACGTGATCGCCGACAACAAGGTCGGCATCGCCGCCGCCAAGAAGAAGGACCCGCTGATCGACGAGGCGCTCGAGACCGAGCGGCTGCAGATCGCGCTGAATACCAACATCCTGACGCCCTATGTGAAGGCCAACGGCATGGGCGACGTCGATCCGGTGCGCTTCGAGAAGGCGGTCAAGCTGGTCTCCGAGGCGTTCGGCCTGCCGGTGACGCCGGCGGTCGACAAGGTGTTCACCAACAAGTTCCTCCCGCCCAAGGCCGACCGCATGGTCGTGAAGTGACGGCAGGCGCGTTCGTCGAACTCAAGGCCGCCAGCCTCACCTACCGCCTCGGCAAGGAAACCACGCTCGCTTTGGCCGATGCCACCTTCGGCATCGGCAAGGGCGAGTTCGTCGCTGTCGTAGGACCGTCGGGCTGCGGCAAGTCCACCATCATGAAGCTGGTCACCGGCCTGCTGCCCGCGACCACCGGCGAGGTCGTGGTCGGCGGCCAGAAGGTCACGCGGCCGATCAAGGGCGTCGGCATGGCGTTCCAGAACCCGACCCTGATGCCGTGGCGCAAGACGATCGACAACGTGCTGCTGCCGATGGAGATCGTCGAGCCGCACAAGCGCCGCTTCCGCCGCCATCGCGCCGAGTACGTGGCGCGTGCCATGGCGCTGCTGGAGACGGTCGGCCTCGCCGACTTCGCCGACAAGTATCCCTGGCAGCTCTCGGGCGGCATGCAGCAGCGCTCCAACCTCTGCCGCGCCCTGATCCACGAGCCCGAGATCCTGATGCTCGACGAGCCGTTCGGCGCGCTCGATGCCTTCACCCGCGAGGAGCTGTGGGGCGTCATGCAGGCGCTGTGGCTGGAGAAGCG
>DASXQC010000661.1:0-5168 GCA_036493235.1 Reyranella sp. | reverse complement strand
TGCTGATGCGCCGGAGCTTCGGCGTTGCGGGCAACAACTACGCCACGCCGCGCGCGGCCGCCTCCGTGCGAGTGACATGGCCGGCGGCCGATGTCGGCGGCATCCCGCCCGAGGGCGGCATCGAGGCGGCCTACAAGCGCCAGCTCGCCGAGGCCGCCGATCCCGCCGCCTTGCGCGCCGAGATCAACGCCCGCATCGAGAGCGTACGCGGACCGGTCGGCCCGCTGAACCGCTTCGAAGTCGAGGAGATGATCGATCCACGCGACACTCGCCGCCTGGCCTGCGAATGGGTCGCCGACGCCTACCGGATCGTCCGCCAGCCTTCACGGTTGCAGCCGCGAGCGCTGGGGTTCAGGCCTTAAGTCATTGGACCGCGCGCTTCCAGCGCGCTCATGAGCGCGCTGGAAGCGCGCGGTCCAATGACGCTTACCCCACGCTGGCCTCAAAGAGGCGGCGATAGTTGCCGCCGAGCAGCTTGGATATCTCGTCGGGCTTGAAGCGTGACGACAGTGCCGCGGCGAGTTGCGGCAGGTCGGCGTAGCTCGGCAGCGAGCTCGGTCCCAAGAGGCCCATCTGGTCGGTACCGATGCCGACATGATCAACGCCGATCACGTCGACCATGCGAGCGATGCCGTTGGCGTAGGAATTGACGTGCGCGATGTCATTGACCGGCCAGATGCCGACGACGCCGCCGGTCGAGGCGACCGCGCGGGCATGATCGGACGTGATCAGCCGTGTCCAGGGCGTCGGGCGGTTGCTGAGCCCGGTGTGCGACAACAGCAATGGCTTGCGGGTGGTGGTGGCGGCGCGCTTCACCAGCTCGAACGTGCCGTGCGCCACGTCGACCACGATGCCGAGCGCATTGCATCGGCGGATCACCTCAGCGCCGAAATCGGTCAGGCCGCCATGCACCGAAGGCTCGGTCTGGATGTCGCCCAGCTCATTGGGATGATAGTGCGTGAGCTGCAACTGGCGCAGCTGCCAGCGCTGGTACGCCTCGTCGACGCGCTCGATCTTGCCTTCGAGCCAGTCGGCGCCTTCCGAGGTGACAATCACCGACGGCCGACTCGACTGGGCCGCGCGCAGGTCGGCCGCCGTCTTCACGATCGGCATCGACTGCGTGCGTGCCAGCTCGTGCAGCTTGGCGAACTGGATCTTGCTGAAATCGTAAAGCTCGCCGGGGTGCGGCTCGCGGACCGGCCGAATACGGCCGCTCTTGGAGCTGATGATCGGCGAGTCACCCACGATGCAGAGGCAGACCACGGAGAGACCACCCTGCTTCATCGGGCTCGCCACATCGAGCAGGGGGATTTGGCTACTGTAACTCGCGCGGATCAGGTTGCCGGCGTGGCTGTGGGTGTCGACCGCGGTGCCGTCGGTCGCCTGTGCCATCGCCGTCGCGGGCAGGCAGAACAACGGGCTCGCGACGAGCATGGCGCGACGCGACAGGCCTGGCACCAACTCGGCATCGTGAAGCTGATAGCGCCATCCCTCAGGATCGGACGCGACGTGCAGCGTGCCCGTCAGGCGGACCTTGCCCTTGCCGAGCTTCAGCGGCTCGTCGGCGACGACCTCGATCACCGCCAGCGGATTGCTCGGCACGCAGCCGCCGCAGCAACCGGGCTCGGCCATCATCAGGAAGTGGTCGGCGGTCGGCGTCGGCAGCACGGTCACGGGAAAACCCGTCACCTCGACCAACTTGCCGTGTGCCTTGTCGGCGCGCGGCCTTCCAAGATCGCGCCAGCTCAGGCGCATACTTCCCCCTAAAGATTGGCTACGGAGTGGACTCATCCCGAATTCCTCTCTGCGCGAAGCGCGGGGAGGAACTCGACTCGCAGACGTATCCGTACCGTAGTCAGAGTTTCGGGGGCGGATAGTACGGCTTGTCACCCAGGGCTTGCACGCGATTCCAGAACTCGGGACCGCCGGCCTTGCCCACTTCATCGAGGTCGGCGGCCTGTCGCCACATACTCCATGAATCGGGATAGAGGCGGCTCGCCTCGGCCATCTGTTTGTCACCCTCTGCGGCGCGTCCGTTGGCGCGCAGCCAGACGCCGAGCCGGAAACGCGCCCGCGATTCCGCCTTTTCCGGCGTCACCTTCGGCAGGTTCGTACGCGCTGCATTTGCCGGCAGGGCGTGCTTGCCGGTCGTCACCCAGGCACGCACGGCGTCCATATAGGCCGTGCGAGCGGCCAGCCGCTCCTCCTGGTCCTTGGGCGACATGGTGCGGGTCTTGAGGTCCATGCGCCGGAAGTGATCGGTCGAGCCAGCCGTCTCGGGCGGCCGCACGATCGTGCCCTGCTCGTCGATCCAGATCGCCTGCGGGACGTTCACCAGATTGTAGAGATCCTCGAGGCGGTGCTCGGTGTCGATCAGCTGCCAGTAGTCGGACTTGGCCTGATCGATCCACGGCTTCGCGTGATCGGCGCCACGGCTTTCCTCCGCGACGGCCACGACCATGAAGTTGTTGTCTTTGAGCTCGCTGTAAAGTTGCTGCCACACGGGCAAGTCAAAACGGCAGCCTCACCAACTGGCCCAGGTGGCGAGGAAGACCTTCTTGCCCCTGAGCTGCGACAGCGAGCGCGGCACGCCGTTCACGTCAGGCAGGGTGAAGTCCGGCGCGGCGAGCCCTTCGAGCGCCGCGTTGCGCTCGTCGGCTGGTGCGCCCAACGCCCAGATGTCGCGCTTGTCGCTGGCGACCACCGGACCGCCGAGCTTCTGCCAGAACGCCGCGACATCGACCTCGTTGGTGCCGACCGCAGACGCCGGCAGAGGCACGCAGGCCTCGGCGCGGCACATGCCTTCGGGCTTCAGGGTCCAGCCAGTGACCGTCGCGGCATCCGCCGGACTCATCCAGAGCCCGTCGCGTTGGGCGCGGTCGACCGCGCCCTTGGCGACGTCGTGCTCTGCGGTGGGGGTCAGGATCTTGGTCATGATCCAAGCGAAGCACGTTTGCATTCGGCGCGAAACATGACTTTTCTCAGCGCGAATCTTCACACGGAGTGTAGCGTCCGGAGGCTCTGCTACCGAGAAGGAGGCACCCCAATGTCGATCTTCCAGCCCACGGCGGTCACCTGCCCCCAGTGCGACACCCGGCAGTTCGTCGATCTGGTCGACACGATCAACGTCGACCGCTTTCCCTACCTCCGGGACAAAGTGCTCGACCGTACCCTGCATCGACTGACGTGCGCCCGCTGCAGGGCGGTCTCGGTGGTCGAGAAGAAGCTCTTCTACATGGATCGCGGCCGCAACACGTTCTTCCTGGTCGGCACGCCGCGCAGCCGGCCGGACTACCGCAAGGGACCCAAGGAGCTCGGGCGCATCCTGGGCCAGGTGCGCGTCCGCAGCCGCCGCACGGCCTACACCCGGACCGTGTTCGGCCTCGAGGAGCTGCGCGAGAAGCTGGTCGCGCAGGACGCGACGCTCGACGACCGCATCGTCGAGCTGATGAAGGGCTACATCATGGAGGAGCACCCTGTCCTGATGAAGCGCCCCCGCCTGCGCCTCGTGCTCGAGCATGTCAGCACCGAGCAGGTCGCCTACACCGCCATGTACGACCACAACACCGACAAGTTCGACATCCGGATGCCGCGGACCATCGTCGAGCGTGTGCTCTCCAACACGCCGTCGGTCGAGAAGGTGTTCGCAGAGCAGCACCAGAGCGAGAGCATCTTCGCCGCCGCGCCAGCCTCGTGGATCAACTTCGGCCGCTGGTCGACCGGCAACGATGCAGTGTCGCTGTTGCGGACCTTCGCCGAGCAGGCACGACAGCACCAGCCGATCAACGCCGGCACCGCCGACTTCACCCGCATGCTGCGCGGCCTGCCGCGGGGCAGCCAGCTGTCGACCGCCGCCAAGCGGGACCTGCGCGACCTGCGCGACGCCTTCCAGCACCAGACGCCGCCCAACGAGGTGGCGCTCGACAAGCTGTTCGAGATCCGGTTCGACAAGAACCTCGAGGACGAGTGGGCGACCAACAGCTCGCACGATGACATCTCGCGCATCTGGAACGTCCTCGAGGCCCTGCCGCCGATGAACGTCGAGGGCAACATCAAGCTGCGCAGCCTGCTGGTCGATGTCGGTCAAGGTGGCGGCCTCTATCAGTGGTCCGGCGACATCGAGCTGGGCGACCGCGACATCGAGACGAGTCCCGAGTCGTTCGACAGCACCGTGCGTCACGAAGTTGGCCATGCCGTGATGGCCCAGTCGGAGGCCGCGATCAGCCGCTGGCTGACCGAGCGCTTCGGCTGGGAATTCTTCGACCCCAAGAACGACAGGCGGCTCGACGCCTGGATCACCATGCTCTGGCCGAACTGGCCCCGCGAAAACGGGCGGGCGCAGCAGGAGATCCGCGACGCCATCCGCAGCGCCCTTGGCCGCGGTGGCCAGTGGGGTCCACCACCGCCGCCACAACTGCCGGCAGACCATCTGTGGAACCGCCCGGACTTCGGGCCGCGCCTGGCCCTGGCCAAGTCGACGACCAATTGGTTCGATTCCAACCGCGACTGGCAGCGGGCCGGCGACCGGGCGTTCTTCGGCAACTACTGGTACGCTTGGCCGATGACCGCGGGCGTCGCCGCGCTCGACATGGTGAACGGTTTCATGCCGTCGACCTACGCGGCGATGTCGCACTACGAGTTCTTCGCCGAGCTCTACGCGCTCTACTTCGCTCCGAGCGATCCACGGCGCGCGCGCATTCCCGCCGACGTGATCAAGTGGCTCGAGGACAGTGTCGGCAGGCCGCAGCCCACCAGCCCGGCCGCATCCGCGCGCGCCGCGCCGAAACGCCAGCCGGCCGCCCGAAAGAAGACAGCCAGCCGAAAGAAGGCGGCTGCCCGCAGGGCTGCGCCGCGCCGACGTTAACCGGCTACTTCGGCACCGAGATGGTGACTTCCTTCGAGGTGATGAACTCGAGCAGGACCGGCACGCCCTTCCTGGTCTGCTCGATGCCGCGCTTGATCGCCGGGATGATGTCCTCCGGCTTGGTCACGCGCTCGCCGTAGCCACCGAAGGCGCGGGCCATCGCGGCGTAGTCGCCGGAGATGTCGGTCGAGCGGTACTTCTCGGTCGAGACCTTCATGATGTGCAGCTCGATCGCCATCGAGAAGTTGTTGAGCAGGATCGACATGATCGGGATGCGCTCGCGCACCGCGGTCTCGAAGTCCAT
>DASXQC010000660.1:0-11964 GCA_036493235.1 Reyranella sp. | reverse complement strand
CGCCTGCTCAAGGACGTGAAGCCCGGCCGCAAGCTCAAGGTCGCCTGGGACACCGGCAACGGCGCGGTCGGCGTGTCGATCCGCGCGGTGGTCGACAAGCTGCCCGGCACGCACTTCATCCTGAACGAGAAGGTCGACGGCACCTTCCCCTCGCATCATCCCGATCCGACGGTCCCGGAGAACCTCAAGCAGATCCAGGCCAAGGTGAAGAAGGAGGGTTGCGACCTCGGCATCGCCTTCGACGGCGACGGCGACCGCATCGGCGCGATCGACGGCAAGGGTCGCATCCTGTGGGGCGACCAGCTGATGATCCTGTGGGCGAGGGACGTGCTGAAGCAGCACCCCGGCGCCACCATCATTGGCGACGTCAAGGCGAGCCAGGCGCTGTTCGACGAGATCCAGCAGGCCGGCGGCACGCCGCTGATGTGGAAGACCGGCCACTCGCTGATCAAGACCAAGATGGCCGAGCTCAAGGCGCCGCTCGCGGGTGAGATGAGCGGCCATGTGTTCTTCGCCGATACCTTCTACGGCTTCGACGACGCGCTCTATTGCGGCCTGCGCCTGCTGAACATCGTCGCCGCCGGCAAGGAGAGCCTGGCCGAGATGCGCGACAAGCTCCCGCAACTCGTCAACACGCCGGAGCTGCGCTTTGAGTGCGCCGAGGAGCGGAAGTTCAAGATCGTCGACGAAGTCAAGGCACGGCTGAAGCAGGCCGGTGCCAAGGTGAACGACATCGACGGCGTGCGCGTCAATACGCCCGACGGCTGGTGGCTGCTGCGCGCGTCCAACACTCAGGCGGTGCTGGTGGCGCGCTGCGAGAGCGCCAACGAGGATGGGCTCGAGCGTCTGAAAGCCGACCTCAAGGCGGCACTGTCGGCGAGCGGCGTCAGCCTGCCGGACGAGTCGACCGCGCATCACTGATGCGCTTCTTCTTCTACGGTACGCTGCTCGACAGCGACGTCGCGAGCCTGGTGTTGGGCCGGCGCCTGCCGCCCGGCGCTTTCGTGCCGGCCGAGTTGCCCGGCCATGCGCGGCGCCGTGTGAAGGGCGCCACCTACCCGATCGTCGTGCGCGATCCCCGCAGTGAGGTGAGGGGCGCCATTGTCGGCGGCCTCAGCGCCAGCGACGTGAAGCGGCTCGCCGCCTACGAGGGGCCGCGCTATCGCATCGCGCAGCTCAAGGTGAGGATCGGCGATGCCATGACGACGGTGTCGGTATTCGAGCCGGTCGAGCAGCGTTTCGAGCCGACCAGCGGCGCCTGGGAGCTCGTGCCCTGGCAGCGCCGCTACAAGCGGGCGTTCCTCGCCCGCATCAGGCCGGCGCTCAGCGCGTTGTGGTCCAGGCGCTGACCTGCATCGCCGAGCAGTAGATCTTGTGCTGGCTGAGCTTCTTGCAGCCGTCGATCGCGTCCTGCTGGGAGAGGTTGGTGAGCCGCGCGCGGTGCATGGTCCTGTCCGACACCTGCACCTCGTCGACCGCCATCGCGCCGTGCGAGCGGATCGCAGCCGGCAGGGAGGCATTCGCCCGCTCGAGCGCCACCTGGGCGGCCTTCGAATTGGCGAAGGAGCCGACCTGGATCACCCAGCTTCCGGCGATGCCCGCCGGGACGAGGGCGTGGGCCGGCTCGCTCTTGGCGAAGCCGCTCAAGCCCACGGGGTCGAGGCCGGCCACGAAGTTCGCGGCGCTATAGCGGGCCGACGACGGCGTACGCGGGCTGGTCCACGGCGAGATGTTCTGCGCCTCAGCCGTGGCGAAACCCTGGTCCATCAACTCGGCCATCAGCTTGTCGCGCTGGAAAGCCGTGTTGCCACCCATCACCACGCCAATCAGGCGGCGGCTGTCACGCACCGCGGACATCACGAGATTGAAGCCGGAGGCGTTGGTGTAGCCGGTCTTCATGCCGTCGGCGCCGGCGTAGCTCGCCAGCATGCGATTGTGATTCGCCAGCGGCCGGCCCTTGTAGTTGTACGAAAGGACCGAGAACACCGGGTAATAATGCGGGAAGTCGCGCAACAGGGCGTTGGCCAGCCGCGCCATGTCACGCGCCGTCGTCACCTGCTCGGGGTTCGGGAGGCCCGACGCGTTGTGATAGACGGTCGAGGACATGCCGAGCTGGCGGGCCTTGGCCGTCATCATTGCGGCGAAGTTCTCTTCGGTGCCGCCCAGCGCCTCGGAGAGCAGGATGGCCGCGTCGTTGGCCGATCGCGTCACCAGGCCCATCACGGCATCACGCACGATCACGGTGCCGTTGGGCGGCATGCCCATCTTGGTCGGCGGCGCGTTCAGGGCATTGATGGACACCGGCAGCGCGTCGTTAAGCGACAGCTTGCCAGCATCGAGGGCAGAGAAGGTGAGGTAGAGCGTCATCAGCTTGGTGAGCGACGCCGGATAGCGCGGCTCGTCAGGCTGGTCGGACGCGAGCACCCGTCCGCTCGTCGCATCGACAATCAGGTAGGCGTCCTTGGCCGGATTCGGCACCCACGGTTGGGGGACTCTCCGGACATGGCTCTTGGCGGTCGGGGCCGCCCGCGCCTTGAGGGACGTGTTTTGTGCGCTCGCTGTGCCCGCAAACAGGAGCCCGGCAATAGCGGAAACAATGGCAAGCCCGCACAAAGCTGCCATGAAGCGCCTGAGGGAGGGGGTCATCTCAACGCCACACGAGGGTAAAAATCTAATTATTAGAGCCCACACAAGAGGTTATGGGCGATTGCTGTAACAATACAAAAGTCAGCGGCACGATGCAACTTTGGAACAGCCGCCGTGATGCCCCATTGGTTCGAAAACTGCATGTCCCTGGAGGGTCGGATCATGAACAAGGCGATGGCTGCATCTGTTCGGCTCATCCTGGGGCTCACCTTGGCGTTCGGATCGGCGTCGGCCTGGGCCCAGCGGCCCGGCGGCAACGTCGAGCAGCCGGTCGTGCGCAGTTTGAACTGGTTTTCGTACGTTGCGGCGGACGATATCCGTGCGGCCTGCCGGCCTGGCGGCCGCAGCCGCATCCGGTTGGTCTACAATGCGCTGTGGGAGGAACAGGTCCGAACCTACGAGATCCTCCTTCAGCCGGACGGCTCAGCCGCCCTGCACGTTGGGGTGCTGACCGATCAGGGCCCGGCGACGAACGTCTCGAGCATATTCGTCAGCGAATTCGGCGACCTCACCGGGCCGTGGCGCATGCGCAAAGCCCAGCGGCTTCTCTCGCCAGCCGATACGGGCCAGCTGATGGGATTGCTGCAGGCAAGCGCCGCCTTCGGCCCGCCGCGCGATGGCCTGCGCCTGCCCGACAACGATTTCTGGTGGACGGTCGCGTCCTGCCGCGACGGCGTGTGGGGTTTTCAGGCGTACCACTATCCGACCGACCGTTTCGCGAATGTACGGTTCTCAGAGAAACTGTTTGCCCTCGACAACGTTGGCATAGCGGTGAATCGCCCGCGAAATCTGGAGCCCGCCGAGCTGCGGCGCGATCCGAACATGTTGCGCCCAGGACGCGGAGACCGGGCGGATCGCTGGATGCTGGTTGTGGGAAAGGATGGCCTTCGGCCGAGGTAGTGAGGTAGCGGAACCGATTGGCGTCCCTATATAATTCGAGGGTGGGTTCGACAGAGGTCCAACGACGAAGATGATGTCTCCCGGTTCAGCTTTTGACTGGCGCCTCCTCGGCGACCGGCTCGGTGGCCCGAATGAGCCGCCGGGTGGTCCGCCGCAGCCGCCGCCGTCGCGCCGGGACAATGGCAATAACAACGAGGACGGCGAGGGAAGGTCGGGCGCGCTCACGCTCACCCGGACCCGGACCAAGAAGCCCTCGATGTACAAGGTGCTGATGCTGAACGACGACTACACGCCGATGGAGTTTGTCGTCGACGTCCTGCAGCACGTCTTCCAGAAGACCCGCGAAGAGGCGACCCAGATCATGCTTCACGTCCATCAGAAGGGTGTGGGTGTGTGCGGGGTCTACACGTACGAAGTGGCGGAAACCAAAGTCACCCAGACCGTCGATTACGCGCGCAAGAATCAGCATCCGCTGCAGTGCACGCTCGAGAAAGAGTAGTCAGCCCAATTCTAGTCGAGGTGTTCGATGTCCATGTTGTCCAAGAACCTCGAGAAGTCCCTCCACCGAGCCTTCGCCCTGGCGGGCGAGCGCCGGCACGAATACGCCACGCTCGAGCACCTGCTGTTGGCGATGACGGAGGACGAGGATGCTACCCCGGTGCTCAAGGCCTGCGGGATCGACATCGATCGCCTGCGCCACGATCTCGAATCCTTCATCGACAACCGTCTGAAGGGCATCGTCACCCAGACCCCGAGTGAGCCGCTGCCGACCGCGGGCTTCCAGCGCGTGGTGCAGCGCGCGGCGGTCCACGTGCAGTCGTCCGGTCGCAAGGAAGTCACGGGCGCCAACGTGCTGGTCGCGCTGTTCTCCGAGCGCGACAGCCACGCCGTGTCTTTCCTCGAGAATCAGGGCATGTCGCGGCTCGATGCCGTCGACTATATCAGCCACGGTAAGGCCAAGGTGCCGGGCCGAGCCCGCGCCCGCCGCGTCAGCGGCTCCGAGGAGGAGAACGGCGGCGAAGCGCCGGTCAAGCAGGGCAACGAGGCGCTGGCCGCCTATTGCGTCGACCTGAACCAGAAGCATCGCGAGGGCCGGGTCGATCCCCTGATCGGTCGCGACTACGAGGTCGAGCGCACCATCCAGGTGCTGTGCCGGCGTACCAAGAACAACCCGCTCTATGTCGGCGAGCCCGGCGTGGGCAAGACGGCGATCGCCGAGGGCCTGGCCCGCAAGATCGTCGAGGGTGAGGTGCCGGAGGTCCTGAAGGACTCGGTGATCTACGCGCTCGACATGGGCGCGCTGCTGGCCGGCACGCGCTATCGCGGCGACTTCGAGGAGCGGCTGAAGGCGGTCCTCGGTGAGCTCAAGAAGAAGCCCAACTCGGTGCTGTTCATCGACGAGATCCACACCATCATCGGCGCCGGCGCGACCAGCGGCGGCTCGATGGATGCGTCGAACCTGCTCAAGCCCTCGCTGCAGTCGGGGGAGCTGCGCTGCATCGGCTCGACCACCTACAAGGAATACCGCAACTACTTCGAGAAGGACCGTGCGCTGGTCCGCCGCTTCCAGAAGATCGACGTGCCGGAGCCCTCGATCGCCGACGCCGTCGAGATCATGAAGGGCCTGAAGCCGGTCTACGAGAAGCACCACCACGTGACCTACACCGACGACGCCATCAAGGCGTCGGTCGAGCTGGCGGCGCGCTACATCCATGATCGCAAGCTGCCCGATAAGTCGATTGACGTGATCGACGAGGTCGGTGCGGCGCAGATGCTGGTGCCAGCCGATGCCCGCAAGTCGCTGATCGACGTGCCGGACATCGAGGAAATTGTCGCCAAGATCGCGCGCATCCCGCCGAAGTCCGTGTCGAAGGACGACACCGAGATGCTGCGCAACATCGACCGCGACCTGAAGACGGTCGTGTTCGGCCAGGAGAGGGCGATCGATCAGCTCGCCGCGGCGATCAAGCTCGCCCGCGCCGGCCTGCGCGCGCCGGAGAAGCCGATCGGCTCCTACCTGCTGGCCGGCCCGACCGGCGTCGGCAAGACCGAGGTGACGCGCCAGCTCGCGCGCCTGCTCGGTCTCGAGCTGATCCGCTTCGACATGTCGGAGTACATGGAGCGGCACAGCGTCAGCCGCCTGATCGGCGCGCCTCCGGGCTATGTCGGTTTCGACCAGGGCGGCATGCTGACCGACCAGGTCAACCAGCATCCGCATTGCGTGATCCTGCTCGACGAGATCGAGAAGGCGCATCCGGACGTGTTCAACATCCTTCTGCAGGTGATGGACTACGGCAAGCTGACCGACCACAACGGCCGCACCGTCGACTTCCGCAACGTCATCCTGTGCATGACCACCAACGCGGGCGCGGCGGACCTCGCCAAGCCGGCGATGGGCTTCGGCCGCGAGATCCGGCACGATGAGGACGACGACGCGATCAACCGGCTGTTCGCGCCGGAGTTCCGTAACCGGCTGGATGCGGTGATCAAGTTCAACAACCTCCATCCCGACAGCATGGGACAGGTAGTCGACAAGTTCGTCGCCGAGCTGGAAGTGCAGCTCGCCGACCGCAAGGTCTTCATCGAGCTCAGCGACGGCGCCCGCCGTTGGCTGGCCGAGAAGGGCTACGACCGCCTGTACGGCGCGCGGCCACTGGCCCGCATCATCCAGGAGCACGTCAAGAAGCCGCTGGCGGAAGAGGTGCTGTTCGGCAAGCTCGCCAATGGCGGCGGCACGGTGCGGGTCGACACCGAAGGCGCGGGCGCCGAGCAGAAGCTCGTCTTCACCTTCCTGCCGCCCGAGCCGAAGGCATTGCCGCCGGCCAGCCAGGAACCAGTGCTGGCTGAGTGAAGGCTTTTCGGCCACTTTGGGTCGCGTTGAAGGCCGCGGTGCTTGCCACCGCGGTCTTTGCCGTTGTGCTATTCGTCATCAACCATGCCGGTTGGAAGGGTCTGAACTTCGCCGGCATGGACATGACGACCTACGTCGTGTTCTTCGTGATCTTCCTGCTCGGCCTGTTCATGGCGCCGCGCGCCTGATCAGCCCTCGTTTTCCTTCCGGAACGGCGAGTACTCCATCAGCTCGGCGATCTCCTGCTCGACCGCCGGGCGTTCCTGCTGAAGGTAGTTGTCGACCGCGCGCTTGAAGCTCTTGTCGCCGATCCAGTGCGCCGAGTAGGTCTTCACCGGCAGGTAGCCGCGCTGGATCTTGTGGTCGCCCTGCGCGCCCGCCTCGACGCGGGCCAGGCCATGCTCGATCGCGTAGTCGATCGCCTGGTAATAGCAGGCCTCGAAGTGCAGGAAAGCGTGGCTCTCGAGGCAGCCCCAGTAGCGGCCGTAGAGCGTGTCGTCGCCCTTGAGGTTGAGCGCACCGCCGACCGGGCGGCCATCGCTCTCGGCCAGCACCAGCACCACTTTGTCGGCCATGGTCGAGCCGAGGATGTCGAAGAAGGAGCGGGTGAGGTAGGGCGTGCCCCACTTGCGCCCGCCAGTGTCCATGTAGAACGCGAAGAAGGCGTCCCAGTGCTCGGGCTTCAGGTCGTCGCCGCTGAGCTGGCGGATGACCAGCCCGTCGCGCTTCACCGATTCGCGTTCCTTGCGGATCGCCTTGCGCTTGCGCGAGGCGAGCGCGCCCAGGAAATCGTCGAAGGTCTTGTAGCCGGCATTGGCCCAGTGGTACTGGCGGCCGAGGCGCAGCAGCCAGCCGCGTGCGCCGAAGCGCTTCCAGTCGGCCTCGGTGCAGAAGGTCGCGTGCACCGAGCTGATGTTGTTGTCGCCGGCGATCTTGGCCAGCATATCGATCATCGCGTCGCGCACTGCCTCGGCGTAGGGGCCGGGGCGGGCGAACAGGCGCGGGCCGGGGACCGGCGTGAACGGCACCGCCGCCTGGAGCTTCGGGTAGTAGCTGCCGCCGGCGCGCTCGAACGCCTGCGCCCAGCCGTGGTCGAAGATGTATTCGCCCTGGCTATGCCCCTTCACATAGAGCGGTACCGCACCGTGCAGGGTGCCGTCGTCGGTCTCGGCCAGCAGGTATTGCGGCTGCCAGCCGGTGCGCCGGCCGACCGATTTGGAATCCTCCAGCGCCTTCAGGAAGGCGTGGCGGAGGAACGGGCTGCCGGCAGAGCCGGGCGCGAGCGCGCAGGCGTCCCACTGCGTGGCATCCACGGCGGAAAGAGAGTCGACGACGCGCAGGCCGACGGTCGGGCTGTCATCGGGCATGACGGAAGCATAGCGCGAATCGTGCCATCAATGGGGCCGCGTCTGACGCAATCCGCCCATGCGGGGGCCAATCCTTTGGGGCCAACCATGCGGGCAAAAGAAAAGTCCGGCAGCTGAGGCACGCCGGACGTCAGGTTCGCCTTTCCACGCCCGCAAGCGGGCATGTCTATTGGCTTCGCTGCACAAATTTTTTGAAGGTGGCCTCCGGCGGGATCTCCTGATGGAGGAAATGCCCGACCGGAGGCCGAAAGGCGTTTGGTAGAGGGGCCAAAGCCTGAGGGCTTTGGCCTACGCCCTTACCTATTTTACTGCTTCTTCTTCTTAGCAGCCTTCTTCTTAGCAGCTTTCTTCTTAGCAGCCATAACTGTCTCCTATGGTTAGCTACGAGGTCCTCAACCGTGAGACCCCTGGGGTACGCGGGTACGCTACGCCACGCATGCTCAACTGCAGCCAGTGGTGCCGCCACAGGTCGTGCACTTGAGGCACGTTCCGTTGCGGACCATGGTGAAGTTGCCGCATTCAGGACAGGCATCGCCCTCGAAGCCTTTCAGCTTCGCGGTATATGCCGATCCAGTCGCGACGCCGACGACGGCCGCTCCGGCGATAGGCGCCGTCGCGACGGCTAAGCCGTCCGTCAGTCCGTGGGGCGAACCGGCGGCGAGCGCTTCTTCAGCGATCACGACAGGACCGGTTCGGCCATTCAGTACGTAAAGGTTGCTGCGGGTGTAGCCGACGCTGGCGATGCGGCTCACCGCATCGGCCGCCGCCTGGGCAGCGTTGTTGCCGGCCGGGGGTAACCCGTCGGCGATCATGCCTCGGCCGACACCGTCGGGGTGCAAATCCGCCTGCTCGACATGCGCGAGATCGCTGCGGCCGAGATAGGAGATCGCCAGCTCGCGGAAGACGTAGTCGAGGATCGACGTCGACATCTTGATCGCGTCGTTGCCCTCGACCATGCCCGACGGTTCGAAGCGGGTGAAGGTGAAGGCATCGACGAACTCGTCGAGTGGCACGCCGTATTGCAGGCCGATCGAGATCGCGATGGCGAAGTTGTTCATGACGCTGCGGAAGGCGGCACCTTCCTTGTGCATGTCGATGAAGATCTCGCCGACCCGGCCGTCCTCGTACTCGCCGGTGCGCAAATACACTTTGTGTCCGCCGACAATGGCTTTCTGGGTGTAGCCCTTGCGCCGCTGCGGCAGGCGCTCGCGGCCGCGCGCCACTTCGCGCTCGACGATGCGTTCCACGATCCGCTCGGCGATGATCGGTGCACGGGCGGCCGGCGTCATGTCCATGAGGTCATCGTTCGCGGCGACATCGTCGCCGAGAGCCATTGCCGAGAGCGGTTGCGAAAGCTTGGAGCCGTCGCGATAGAGTGCATTGGCCTTCAGGCCAAGCTTCCAGGACAGTTCGTAAGCCTTCCTGCAGTCGTCTACCGTTGCAGCATTCGGCATGTTGATCGTTTTCGAGATCGCGCCTGAAACGAACGGTTGTGCTGCAGCCATCATGCGTATGTGACTCTCTGCAGACAAGCAGCGTGTGCCATCTCGTCCACAGGGATTTGCACAATCGAACACCGCGAGGTGCTCGCGCTTGAGTCCAGGTGCGCCTTCGATCGACATCGTTCCACAGGCGTGGACGTTCGCGAGAGCGATGTCGGCGCGTGAGAAGCCGAGCCGTGCGAGCAGGTCGAGCTGTGGATCGTTGAGCTCGTTGTCGTCGAGACCCATGACTTCGCGGCAGAAGTCGTCGCCCAGGGTGTAGCGCGAGAACGCGAAGCGGATGTCGAAGGCCGTCCCCAGCGCTTTCTCGACGCGATCGAGCGCCGCCCCGTCGAAGCCGCGGGCCGCCAAAGTGTCGTGGTTGATGGCCGGCGCGCCCTTCAGGGTGCCGTGGCCGACCGCATGCGACACGATCCGCGTCGCCGTCGCCTCGTCGTAGCCGAGGGTCGCCAGCGCCAGCGTGACCGTCTGGTTGATGATCTTGAAGTAGCCGCCGCCTGCCAGCTTCTTGAACTTCACAAGGGCGAAGTCGGGTTCGATGCCGGTGGTGTCGCAATCCATCACCAGCCCGATCGTCCCCGTTGGGGCGATGACCGAGACCTGGGCGTTGCGGAAACCGTGCTTCTCACCTAGTGAAAGCGCTTGGTCCCAAGCCCTTTTGGCCGCCGCGGCGAGATCGGCAGGGCAGTGGGCGATGTCGAGCGCGACCGGCGGCGTGGAAAGCCCGTTGTAGCCAACCGACTGGCCGTAGGCCGCGCGGCGGTGGTTGTGGATGACCCGCAGCATGGCCTCGCGGTTGGAGGCGAAGCCGGGGAAGGCACCCATGCTGTCGGCCATCGCAGCCGAGGTCGCATAGGCCGTGCCGGTCATGATCGCGGTGATCGCGCCGGCAATCGCCCGGCTGTCCGCCGAGTCGTAGCCCAGGCCGCGTGCCATCAGCAGGGCGCCGAGATTGGCGTAGCCCAGGCCCAGCGTGCGGTAGCGGTAGGAGAGTTCGGCGATCCGGCGCGAGGGGTACTGCGCCATCATGACGGCGATCTCGAGCACGATTGTCCACAGGCGGCTCGCATGCTCGAGCGCCGCTACATCGACCGATCCGTCCTTCTCGTTCCGGAACCGCATCAGGTTCAGCGAGGCGAGATTGCAGGCCGTGTCGTCGAGGAACATGTACTCCGAGCACGGATTGGACGCGTTGATCCGGCCGGACGTGGAGCAGGTGTGCCAGTCGTTGATGGTCGTATCGAACTGCACGCCCGGATCGGCCGAGTGCCAGGCCGCCTCGGCGATGCGGTCCCATATTCCGTTCGCGCTCACCGTCCTGATCGGCTTGCCGGTCGTGCGCGCGGTCAGCGCCCAGTCGCGATCCTCGGCGACCGCCTTCAGGAAGTCGTCGGTGACGCGGACGGAGTTGTTGGCATTCTGACCCGACACCGTGGCGTAGGCTTCTGACTGCCAGTCGGTGTCGTAGGTCGGGAATTCGATGTGGCGGTAGCCCTGGCGCGCGAACTGGATGACGCGCTGGATATAGTTTTCGGAGATCTCGGCGCGGCGGGCGGCAACGATCTCGCGGCGCAGGCGCGGGTTCTGTTTGGGCTCGAAGCCGTCCTCGCACGCCTGCATGATGGCGTTGAGGTGCCGGTTGGCGAGCTTCGATCCGGCGACCAGCGCGGCGACCTTCTGCTCCTCGAGCATCTTCCAGGAGACGAACTCCTCGACGTCGGGATGGTCGATGTCGACCACGACCATCTTGGCCGCGCGCCGCGTCGTGCCGCCCGACTTGATGGCGCCCGCGGCACGATCGCCGATCTTGAGGAAGGAGAGGAGACCCGAGGACTGACCGCCACCCGAGAGCTTCTCGCCCGAGCCGCGGATGCTGCTGAAGTTCGAGCCGGTGCCCGAGCCGTACTTGAAGAGCCGCGCCTCGCGGACCCACAGGTCCATGATGCCGCCGTCACTCACCAGCTCGTCCGCGACGCCCTGGATGAAGCAGGCGTGCGGCTGCGGCCGCTCATAGGAAGAGTCGGAAAGGTGGGCCTCGCCGTCGCGATGGTCGACGAACCAATGCCCCTGACCCGGGCCGTCGATGCCATACGCCCAGTGCAGGCCGGTGTTGAACCACTGCGGCGAATTCGGGGCGGCCATCTGCGCCGCCAGCATGAAGCAATGCTCATCGTAGAAGGTGAGGGCGTCGGCTTCGCTGTCGAAGTAGCCGCCTTTCCAGCCCCAGTAGGTCCAGGCACCGGCCATGCGATGGAAAACCTGGCTCGCGCTGGTTTCGCCGCCGAGCTGCTGGTCCGCTGCCGTGTCGTCCGGCACTGAGCGCCACAGCCACTCGGGTACATCGGCCGCAGCGACTTTCTTCAGGCGGCGCGCAACGCCGGCGCGACGGAAGTACTTCTGCGCCAGCACGTCGGTCGCAACCTGCGACCATGCCGCCGGCACCTCGATGCCGCGCTGCTGGAAGACGATGGTACCGTCTGGATTGCGGATTTCGGAATCGCCAGCACGGAACGCCATTCCTTCGAATGGCGATCCTCCCGCTCGCGTAAACCGACGCTCCAATCGCATTCGACGATCCCCCGTGCCCAGTTCCCGTCATTTCTGCTAGTCGCGGGGCGCCCGATGTCTTAGGTCAGGCACGCAGATATGGGCACAGAGCGATACTAAATTACAAAATCTTGTGTGCGCAACTATATTT